>JAUUYO010000005.1 GCA_030590405.1 Kangiellaceae bacterium | reverse complement strand
TGCGAAAACGCAATAAAGTTTGACTCATGGTGAACACTTAGTGTAAAAATGACCTGAGTCCAATGGGGCGAAGGTCAGGTGTTCACGATGGCCGCCATTTAGTGTTCACGTTCGCGAGAATACGCAGTTGTGGCGCTTCGAGCGGCTCTAGTCCCCAGTCATCTAAAATGAGGCAATCCAGTTTGGCCAGTGTGGTGAGCATTTTTGAATAACTGCCATCCGCTTTCGCTTGAGAACGGTACTGGGAGATAAAGAGTTTAGAGCCGAGCGAAAAGAAGAAAATAAATCGACTTAACTCATAGGGGAGTATTTCATAGCCATTAACTCGAATACGAAAAGAAATTAATAATAAGCAATGGGGGCAGGAAGTTAAGCAGTTGGAAAGGTGTTTGTTTATCGTATAATGATGACTTGCATCGCACCTACCATCTTGTTGCAGCGTGAAACAGGCCCAAGGTTTAAGCAGAATAGTTCAAGTTTTTTGTAGAGGCGCTATACGCCTCTACAAAAAATAGTCAATTGAATTTGTTGATTATTACTTGTCAGCTTGTTTATTAAAGTGCTTATTTAAATAATAATCAACACTAAATAATTTTCCGCCGCCGCTAAAGAATAAAGCAAGTAACATGACGAAATAAGTCACGCCAAATTCAATACCGTTATTTGAACTGGTGATGCCGCCTTTCTCCGTCAGCCACTCATAATTACCATGCTCTCTGAGAATGTCTTTAGCAATACTTAGACGATTTAATGCTTCTTCTGTATTGGTATTTATTCCCCAGCTCATTAGATCATTGGTTGCCTGCCAGCCGTTTGGCCAATGAACGGCAAATATGGCAACTAACATAGTCACCATAAGCGGGATTGCTATCCATCTTGTGGCGAATCCTAATAATAATAATACAGCGCCAATAACTTCTGTTCCAGTGGCTAAGCCAGCCATCATTGTCGGGAAAGGTAATCCCAGGGATTCACCAAACCAATAAACAATTCCTTCAAAACCATCAACCTTGTTCATTCCTGCGACCCAAAAAACAGGCACTAAAAATAAACGAAGAGCTAATGGCCCCAAACCCGTAAATAATGCGCGATTATTAAACAACGCATTGTGTAAATTATAATATTTTTGTACTAAGTTCATTTTTTTCTCCATTTTGTCTTTTTAACTGACGCGTTAAGCAGTCATTTGTTTCATTTTTGATCAAGAGACTATCGGACATACCATCGCTGCATAGCATATCGGTCTAATAAGGATAAGTTAACCGCGGGTTTTATCTGTTTTTTACGGCCATCAGAATCTACAAAGGACATCTGATAGTTCATAATTGAAAGTTCGTCGTAAGCCGTCAGGTGAGCGACACTCGCAGCAATTGGCGCGTTAATATTTTTACAGCGTTCGATTGCTGCGAGCCTGGAATAACCAATCTGCTGCATTTTAGGATAACAATCCACAATGATTTCCTCGATGACTTTTTCTCCGTATGGCCAAAAGCCACTTCGATATTCGTGCTCAAAACCAAGTGCATGTCCGAATTCGTGCAAAATTAATCGCCTGGCCCCACTGTCACTGATTTGCTCCGAGGTAAGATCAAACAAATTCATGGTTGGGTATTTCGATGCATAATCTTGATGATCGCCCAATTGTGAACCACTATGTAGCGAAAAACTAACCCTGATATGAGTTTGCCTGGGAGGTTTACTGGAATGGCCAAAAAATTGAAAAGACAAACTGGTATTTTGTAGCCACTCGGGGGCGGTTACTATGACTAATTGTTGTAGCTCTGGAGTGCCATCCAGAAAAAGCACATTGAGCACCGTGCCTTTTTGCCATAGTTTGTCTTTGATTAGTACCGCCGAATGAGCAGTATGACCCCATAACAAAATCATTGTCGTCATAAAAATCATTACCGCCAGGCACAGCCAACAGGTTGGAAGGTGTAATAATGTCGATCTTGAAATTTGCATAGTATAAATCTTACCCTGATCCGATTGTTCATAAAAGCGTTTTGCTTTAATTTTAGGACCTGTTGTTAGATAAGCGTCTAGGATTAATGCTCTGGATCTTATAAAATAGCGCCATCCCAACTCTACCAGAGAAACTCTATGAATCAGCCTATTATTGCCCCCTCCATTTTATCCGCAGACTTTGCCCGATTAGGCGAAGAAGTGGAAAAAGTGATCGAAGCTGGTGCCGACTGGGTTCATTTTGATGTGATGGACAATCATTACGTGCCCAACTTAACCATTGGCCCGATGGTCTGCGATGCGTTGCTTAAATACGGAATTACAGCGCCGATCGATGTGCATTTAATGGTGAAACCAGTGGACCGAATTATTGGTGATTTTGCCGAAGCAGGTGCATCGATTATTACTTTTCATCCGGAAGCCAGTGAACATGTTGATCGTAGTTTGCAATTGATCAAAGAAGCGGGCTGTCAAGCGGGCTTAGTGATCAATCCAGCCACTAGTTTGCAGTGTTTAGAACATGTGATGGATAAACTCGACGTGATTTTATTGATGTCGGTCAATCCTGGTTTTGGTGGCCAATCATTTATTCCTAATACCTTAAACAAACTGGCTTTAGTTCGACAGTTAATTGATCAAAGCGGCCGGGATATTCGTCTGGAAGTGGACGGTGGGGTCAAAATCGACAATATTCAAGAAATCGCTAAAGCCGGTGCTGATGCATTTGTCGCAGGTTCAGCGATTTTTAATACCCATGATTACAAAGCGACCATCGATGCCATGCGAACTAATATCGCCAAAGCATTTGCAGTGTAATTATTTTGTCTCAAGAGATCGCCCCCCCTCAAGTGCTAATGATCGATAACTACGATTCATTTACCTTTAACCTGGTTCATTATCTGGAGCAACTTGACGCGGTGGTGACGGTCAAAAAAAATGATGAAATTTCCATCCCTCAAATTATCGATTTAGCACCAAGTCACATCGTCATTTCACCCGGTCCTTGCACTCCTAATGAAGCCGGTATTTCCCTTAAACTGATCGAATCCTTAAAAGGTAAAATACCAATATTGGGAGTTTGTTTAGGCCATCAGGCCATCGGCCAAAGCTTTGGCGCAAAAGTGACTAAAGCAGGTCAGATCATGCACGGAAAAACTTCTAAAATATCCCATACTAATAAAGGTGTTTTTAATGAATTGCCTCAAAATTTTGAAGCTACCCGTTATCATTCTCTGGTATTGGATAAAAATAGTTTACCAGAGGAATTAGAGATGACCGCCTGGACCGAAGATGAAACCGGCAAGTTAGAAGCCATCATGGGGGTCAGGCATAAACAGCATAATATCCAAGGTATCCAGTTTCACCCAGAATCGATTTTGTCCGAGTTTGGCCTGAAGTTATTAAAGCACTTTATAGCCTAACTTAGATTTATAGGCTTTTGTAAGTTTTCTCTTTCTTACAGGTACCCAATGAGTTTTTAAATCGTCTAAATTAGCCCCTCTATCTTCAGCTTTTTTAATGTATCTTCTTGATAGATAATGGCTTTTTGTGGATTGGGAGCTTAGGAAAAGGTGATATTGCAAGAAGTCAGGCATAGTTGAGTTGAGAGGAAATCGATAACTTTTTGATCTTATCAAGATAATATAGTGCCTTTTGGTGGGAATTCAGTGTTTTAGCGCGAGTGGCTACAGATCTATTGTTGAGGGCGTTAGAGTTTCATCGGAAATTTCCGAGCGCAACTGAGGCGCTCGGTGTAAATATCAAAAATGATCGAGCATAAAATAATTCAAACAAGTGTTTGAATTTTATATTTATCTGGTTATAATCGTTGCCATCAATTTCAACAACTCCCATTAAATCGAGTGTAATCCTCCGTTTTAAATCCTTTTAAGACGATGTTTACTCAACATAATGACTACTTACTGGAGCAAATCATGACTTTGGAGCAACACACTTTGCAGCAACACCAAGTATACGAAGGTCAATCTCTTCGCTGCGAAATGCTGGATAACGGCATCGCAGAAGTAATATTTGATAATAAAAGCGGCTCAGTCAACAAGTTTGATAAAGCAACTCTGGCAGAGCTAAAAGCGGTTGTCGAAGCGCTGAATTCCGCTGACGGAGTGACCGGGGCAATCGTTACCAGCGCTAAAAGTGTGTTTATTGTGGGCGCGGATATTAACGAATTCCTCAGCATGTTTAATGACACCCGTGAGCAAATGATTGGTTGGTGTGAGCAGGCCAATGCCATTTTTAGTGGATTTGAAGATTTACCTTTCCCCACTGCTGTGGCGATCGATGGTTTTGCCCTTGGCGGCGGTATGGAAATGGCGCTTGCCTGTGATTTTCGGATTGTAACGCCAGCCGCTCGAGTCGGCTTGCCTGAAACTCAATTGGGGATTATCCCAGGCTTTGGCGGCACCACCCGTTTGCCACGGTTGATTGGCGCAGACAATGCGATTGAATGGATTGCGACCGCCAAACCACAAAAGCCCGAAGCCGCCCTTAAGGTCGGCGCGATCGATGCCGTGGTTGCAGCCGAAGCATTAAAAGACATCGCCATTCAAATGGTTACCGATGCCGCCGGTGGCAAGCTCGACTGGAAAAATCGTCGATTACTTAAGCAGCAGCCTCTTATGCTCAATAAACTTGAAAGCACCATGACCTTTAATGTTGCTAAAGGTGTGGTTGGCGCGAAGGCCTTGCCTCATTATCCGGCACCAATGGAAGCCATTCGAGTGATAGAAGAAAGCGCAAGCTTATCCAGAGACGAAGCGCTTAAAATCGAACATGATGGTTTTGTCAATGTATGCCAAACCTCGCAAGCAAGAGCCATGGTGCAGATTTTCCTTAGCGATCAGCTGATAAAAGGCAAAGCTAAAGTTGCAGCTAAAACGGCAACCAAAGAAATCAAACAGGCGGCCGTGCTCGGTGCTGGCATTATGGGTGGCGGAATTGCTTATCAGTCAGCTAGCAAAGGTATTCCGGTGGTGATGAAAGACATTAATCAGCCAGCACTCGATTTAGGCATGAATACCGCGATCAAAATCCTCAGTAAAGGCGTTAAGCTTAAAAAATTAAAAGCCGATAGAATGGCTCAGATTGTTTCAACAATTACCCCGTCACTGGATTATTCGGCGGTTAAAAATGTCGATTTGGTCGTTGAAGCGGTGGTTGAGAATCCAAAAGTAAAAGATATGGTATTGCAAGAAGTTGAAGGAGTGATCAGCGATGATGCGATTTTGACCTCTAATACCTCGACCATTTCAATCGACTTACTGGCGACTAATCTAAAACGTCCGGAAAATTTCTGTGGCATGCATTTCTTTAATCCAGTACATAAAATGCCCTTGGTGGAAGTTATTCGCGGTAAAAAATCATCGGATGAAACTGTTGCGGCAACGGTGGCTTACGCCACTGCGATGGGGAAGTCTGCGGTTGTGGTAAAAGATTGCCCGGGATTTTATGTTAACCGAGTGCTATTTCCGTATTTTAGAGGATTTAGTTTATTGATGAATGAAGGCGCTGATTTCAGACAAATCGATAAGGTCATGACTAAATTTGGCTGGCCAATGGGACCGGCGCATCTGTTAGATGTGGTCGGAATTGATACTGCCTGTCACGCCGCAACCGTTCTTGCAGAAGGGTTCCCCGATAGAATGTCGATCATTGAAGGCGATGTAGTGGCTAAACTTTTTAGTGATAAAAAACTGGGGCAAAAAAGTGGTTCCGGTTTTTACACTTATGGTGTAGATAAAAAAGGCCGTCCAAAGAAAGAATTTGTTGAAGATATTTTCGGTCTTATCGGTACTCCGAGTCAACAATATGAAACTCAGGAAATTGTTGAACGAATGATGCTGCCGCTGATTTTCGAAGTGGTCCGCTGTCTTGATGAAGGCATCGTGGCAACCGCAGAAGAAGCGGATATGGCATTATTGTTTGGTATTGGCTTTCCTCCTTTCAGAGGCGGCGCACTCAAGTACGCCGATGAAACCGGTTTACAAAATATTATTGCGATGGCTGAAAAATATCAACCGCTTGGGGTGTGTTATCAAGTGCCTGCGAGCTTGAAGCAAATGGCCGCTGATAATAAAACCTTTTATAACGCTTAACATAAAATTCGGGAGAAATTAAAATGAAAGATGTCGTCATTGTAGATGCAATCAGAACCCCGATGGGGCGTTCAAGAGCTGGAATATTTAGAAATACTCGCGCCGAAGTGTTAAGTGCGCGATTGATCCAGGCGCTATTAGACAGAAACTCGGCGGTTGATCCCGCTGATGTTGAAGACGTAATTTGGGGCTGTGTACAACAAACTTTGGAGCAAGGCTTTAATATTGCCAAAAATGCTTCACTAATGACTGACTTACCACATTCTGTGGCCGGTCAAACCATTAACCGATTATGTGGCTCATCCATGCAATCCATTCACGCTGCTACCCAATCCATTCAAACCGGCAACGGCGAAATGTTTATCGTCGGCGGTGTTGAACATATGGGCCATGTACCGATGATGCATGGAGTAGATTTTGCGCCGCAGATCGCCAAACATTCCGCCAAAGGTTCTGGCATGATGGGTTTAACCGCAGAGTTATTGGGCAAGATGCACGGTTTTGATCGCGAAACGCAAGATTTATTTGCTTATAACTCGCATCAAAGAGCGCATAAAGCGACTACTAGCGGCGCGTTTTCAAAAGAAATTCTGGCAATGGAAGGTCACGATGCCAATGGTGCGCTGAAGACTTTTGATTATGACGAAGTCATTCGTCCAGAAACTACATTAGAAGGACTGGCCAGTCTTCGTCCGGTATTTGACCCTCGCGGTACAGTGACTGCCGGTAATGCATCAGCCTTATCTGATGGCGCTTCCGCGATGTTAGTGATGAGCGCCGATAAAGCCGCCGAGTCAGGTTTAACCCCGCTTGCCAAAGTACGTAGTATGGGCGTGGCCGGTTGTGATCCGGCAATTATGGGTTATGGTCCAGTTCCAGCGGTTAAAAAAGCGCTTAAACGTGCCGGTTTGCAAGCCTCCGATATCGATTTATGGGAGTTAAACGAAGCGTTTGCAGCTCAGTCTTTACCCGTTCTTAAAGACCTCGGCATTATGGATGTGATTGATGAAAAAGTGAACTTGAACGGTGGCGCAATTGCTCTCGGTCATCCGCTTGGTTGTTCCGGCACTCGTATTAGTGGAACCTTGTTACGATTGATGGAAAGCAAAGATGCAACTTTGGGTGTAGCCACCATGTGCATCGGATTAGGTCAGGGGATCGCCACGGTGTTTGAGCGGGTTTAGTTGTAAACTTTATTGGCTATCTAAGAGAAGGCGACCATTGGTCGCTTTTTTCCTTCTCTCTAGACATAAAAGCCTCTTTTCAATGAGTGATGAATAGCTAATGCCAACGCGGATTATCTTCAATAAATCCACATATGATCTTCATAGATTTTCCTGAATTTTCGGTCAATCTTTTAATTTCAAAAGCTTAACAAAATAGGATAGGTCGCGCGCAGCCGCGACTTAATCCAATGTTGGACAACAAAGAACTATTGATTATCAAAGGGGGGGGGCATGTGGATTTGGTGAGCATATACAACTATTTGGAATTGAAAATAGCCTTTATAATCAGATAGTTATAAGCGTCTTTCGCAACCTGTACAGATTTCGGTTATTTATGGCTACCTATTTGAACTGTATAAAACGCATTAATAGGTAAACTCTACCAAGGCAAAAACAGATTAATGTTTACCCTTATTTTTGTTACCTTTTCCTTTGTTCTTTTTGCCTTTATTTTTCTTACCTTTGGATTTTTTAGAAGGGTTTCGAGCACCATAATCAAGATCATGTCCCTGTTTAAGCGCATGAAACCCTCGCGAACCAGGCTTAATACCCAAATCTTTTGCCATTTTTCCCCATCCTTGATGTTGATTGGTTCGATAAACATTGAGCACATCGTTGATAGGTCGATGAGATAATTCACCCAGGCGAAAGACCATATAAGCATCGGACTCTGAGTTAACCTGGCTAATAACCGTCTGTACCTGGGCATGACCTATCTTAAAACGGCTGATTAATCTGGCTCTAAATCCTGATGGATCGGCAGAGGCTTCAATTTTGAGGTTGTCTAACCAATCAAAATTTTCTGCCTTTGGCTGACCTGAAAGACTAATTAATAAGAGTAAGTTGATAGTTAATAACAAAAATATTTTCATCGGTTTTCTCCAAGCGACTGTCAAAAATTGTTGCTGATCAAAATGATTAATCAATTGCTTATTCTGGTATTTCGTTCGTTATAAGGATACGCTGAGCAAGCGACTGAGTCATTAATATATATTAGTATTGTGACCTTGCAATGATCTCGACGAGGTTATTATCCATATTCACAAAGATTTTAACCATCAATGAAATATAATATTCATAATTATCCGGAAATTGCTTGCATGTACGACTGTTGGGTAGAGCTTAAATTAAACAGTGAGTTGAAGTTTTGCAGCGGGATAACGGACTTCAGCAGAAATTTTGAAAAATCATAACGAATACGAATAATTTATTTAAATCGGTTAAAATATAGCTTTTATCAATACCCTCAAAACTTCCATGCAAACATTACTCATCATCGGTTATGTCTGGCCAGAACCCAAATCCTCTGCGGCAGGCTCGCATATGTTATCCCTTATTCGCCTTTTTAAGCGGAAATCCTGGCGGGTCATATTTACCACGCCAGCGCAAGAAACCGATTATAATTTTGATTTAACTTCCGAAAATATCGAAACACAAACTATCGAAATTAATGATTCTGGTTTTGATGACTACATTAAGAGCCTTCAACCAACGGCAGTATTATTTGATCGTTTTATGATGGAAGAGCAATTTGGTTGGCGAGTAGCAGAAAGTTGCCCTAATGCTTTGCGATTACTCGATACCGAAGATTTACAATGCTTAAGAAGCGCTCGCCAAACGGCGCTAAAAGAAGGCCGAGTTTTTAGCAATACGGATCTCAACTCGGATCTGGCAAAACGCGAAATCGCCAGTATTTATCGATGCGATTTGTCCTTGATTATTTCTGATTTTGAAATATCCCTACTCACTGAGCATTTTAAAATTGACCCTGCTCTGTTGATCCACATTCCGTTTATGTTAGAACTGGATAGTAGCGTTCAGCCCTCGCCCAGCTTTTCCCAAAGACAACATTTTGTAACCATTGGAAATTTACGCCACTCGCCTAATTGGGATTCGATACTTTATTTACAGCAAATCTGGCCGCTAATTAAAAAACAGTTAGCGGATGCCGAGCTGCATATTTATGGATCTTATACTCCGCCAAAAGCGACCGCACTCAATAATCCAAAAACGGGTTTTTTGATCAAAGATCGCGCTAAAGATGTTAAACAAGTCATGCAATCTGCACGGGTGTGCTTGTCACCGCTTCGATTTGGTGCTGGCATAAAGGGAAAACTAGTCGATGCAATGCAATCAAAAACGCCAAGCGTAACCACAGATATTGGTGCCGAAGGGATGACAGGCAGTCTCTCATGGCCCGGTTTGATAGGCAATACGCCTGAAGAGATTGCTGAAAAGGCGGTTGCTCTTTATTGTGATGAACAGCTTTGGTCGGAAAAAAGTGTCTATTGTGAAAAGCTATTACAGACGGTTTATGATCAAAAATCTATCGCCAAAAACTTAATGAGCAAAGTCAGCTATCTACTGGAAAACCTCGCTGATCATCGGGCAAATAATTTTATTGGTGCGATACTTAATCACCATACCTTGCGCAGCACAAAATACATGTCAAAGTGGATTGAGGCAAAAAATAAAGCTTTGTAATAAATAAAATGCTTGTTCTCACCCTCTTAACAACAAACCATCGGTGATGTGGATTCAATAGCATTAGTTCTGACAGGTAGCAGCTTCGTATAAGCATTAATTTATTGTACAGTCTTTTTTAATTATTATTGCCACAACTAATAGCTTATTGAGATTTTTTTTGCATAATAGTGTGCGATTGTTCACTTTTATGGCTGCACTCTTTCACCTTATAGTCGGTCTGCCGATGCCCTCTATAGAAAAGCGATCAAACATACTACCCACAAGGAGACACTTGTATGAAAAGCCTCACTCCATCTTTTAGTTCTCAACTTTTTGATTTTTTAACCTTCAATTTTTTCCGTGCACAACCAGAAAAATTGGAAAATAATCAAATAGAAAACTCATTTTATACTTTATCCAACAGCGAAAACATAAAGAAAGGTGAGAATAATGTTTTGTACAATGAAGGCCTTATTGAGCTTCTGGAAAAACAACATAAAATGCTATTTAAGTTTTATGGAAAAATATCTGTAGACGTGAAAGACGGGTTGGCTGGAAACAAAATTTCATTTAAACTCGCCCAAAAAAATCTCAATAATTTTTTACAACTTTTGAGACAACACGTTGTTATCGAAAATTTGCGGCTTTACGGTTTTCTTAAAAAAAATGACCCTGAAAGTGATGTTGAAAAACTGCAAATAGAAATGCGTAATATTCAACGGGCCGTATTCAAATTTGCTGAAGGTTACAATAGTGTTGGTATTAATAAAAATAATGCACTCGACTTTCTTGAAAAATGGGAAGGTCAACCGGGTGAAACAATGGAAGCAAAACTGACCCAGCAAGAGTGTATTGGCTCGATTTTAACTGAACGTGTTTCACTCGAAGAAGAAGGGTTGTATGCAACTAATACGCAGATAGGACTTGAACGCACAGGAACTTAATACTGGTAAAACTTGACGGCACTTTTTATTTAACCTGAATTCTAAACAACCTGAATTCAGGATAAATAAGTATCACGAATTCCTGCCGTTCTAAGCTTTTGAATTCAGTTCTAATATCTTTGGCAATTTTTGCGATTCGCAATTGTCGCATTGATATAACAAAAATAGCTTATTCTTCGGATACCACTATTATTTTGTTATACTTTCCAAAAATACTATACTATATTGACCAAATTTAAGGAGTCATAGCCAAAGAGTTCATATTAAAACCCTCTACTCTCACAGAAAATTCTAACACAACAACCCACCATCCACCGGCAAATTAATACCAGTAATATAAGACGCAGCATCCGATGCTAAAAACAAAAAAGCTGGTGCAATTTCTTCAGGCTGTGCCATTCTGGCCATGGGGATCATCGGCAGAATACTTTTTAGCATTTTTTCATTTTTAGTTAAAGCGGAAGCAAATTTTGTATCGGTTAACCCCGGTAATACCGCATTGACTCGAATACCATATCGTGCGGTTTCTTTAGCCATTGACGCCGTCATCGAAATCACTGCGGCTTTAGTGATGGAATAGATCCCTTGCATGGGCCCTGGAATAACGCCGTTAATGGACGCCGTATTAATGATGCTGCCACCACCATGTTCTTTCATGATTTTTCCGACCAGTTGACTGATCATTAAATAGCCTTTTATATTGACATCGATGGTTTTATTCACCATTGATTCTGGCGTATCTAATAATTCTCCAAAAAATGGATTAGTCGCAGCGTTATTGACTAATATATCAATCCTATCGAATTTAGCCGTTAGTTTTTTCAATAACTCAGTGACTGATTCTGAATTACCAATATGACACGCCATACCGATAACATTTCCCGCATGCCCTTCTTGATTTATTTTTTCGGCTAATTCGTCCAGTGCTTCTTGTCGCCTGCTGGAGATGATCACTTGAGCGCCATGGCTGGCAAACAGACGGGCAGTTGCCTCACCAATTCCGCGACTTGCTCCGGTTACCAGCGCGATTTTTCCTGCTAGACTAAATGGCGAATGATTCATTTTGTATTCCTCATAAAATATTTTTCATTATTTGTTGATTTGTTGCTGTGCGTAACCGATTAAAATATTGACCAATTGGCCGAAATGTTTGAATTTTGGATTATCAGTTTGGCCGTGATAAAAACGGTAATAGATTTGTTGAGCAATCACTGCCAAACGGAATAAACCGAAGACATAATAAGGCGTTAATTCAACGTCGTTGATATGCCGCCGTTTACAATAGCAGTTGAATATCTGCGCTCTGGACATCATTCCGGAAAGATGAGTCGGCATCATTCGTATCGCGTGCATGCTCTCAGGATCACCGGCTTCCACCCAGTAAGCCAACGAGCAGCCTAAATCTAACAAAGGATCCCCTAAGGTGGTCATCTCCCAATCTAACACGCCAATAATTTTTTCCGGCTGTTTTTTATCTAATATAAAATTGTCAAATTTATAATCGTTATGCACCAACGCTTGATAACCGGAATCCATCGGCAAATTAGATTTTAGCCATTGGTAAATTGGCTCACTTGAAGAAACGTCATCCGTTTTAGCTTTTTGATAACGCGCTTGCCAGCCTTCCAACTGTCTTTCTACGTAACCGGTTGGTTTACCCAGCGAAGCCAATTCCGACTGCTCGATATCGATTTCATGCAATGCTACCAATCCATCAACAAAATTTTCACAAAGCTCACTTTGTTGTTGCTCATCCATTTCAATCGGCAATTGTTTATCGATCCCTAAGCCTTTGATTTCCTGCATGATAAAGAATTTTTCACCGATAATCGATTCGTCTTCACAGAGCAATACTGGTTTAGGTGAAAGCGGATAGAATTTTCCTACTTTGCTAAGCACTTCATGTTCTCTGACCATATCGTGGGCGGATTTAGCCTTGGTTCCGCTGGGAGGTCTTCTTAAAATTAATGAGTCCTGATTATTCGATAGCCGATAAGTTAAATTAGATGCGCCGCCTGAAAACTGGGTAATATGCAAAAATTTGTTCTGCATAAATTCTGGCATATAAACCGTTAGATACGCCACTAAGTTTTCGATTGGTAGCTTATCTGATTCACGGCAGCTCTGAGCCAAATCAAAAACTGTTTCACCTGTCATGATTTCTCCAAATAATTGCCAATGACTTGCTCAATAAATCGGATGTATGATTCGCAATCGGTCTTACTCTGTTTATATTTATTACGTTTAACATACCAGTTTTGCAATAAACTTTTAATCATCATACTGGTTAGAAATTTATCTGACTGAGAAAAAACACCTTCTTTTTCGCCTTGCTCGATAATATTTCCCAAAAGAATTTCAGATTTAGCTTCATTGTCTTTCGCCAGTTGTTTGATTGAACGGCTCAGGTGTTTGGTTTCCATAAAGGCAAAAAAGAACCAGGGCTGCAAACACTCGGTAATAAAAATATGCCCGCGGATCAGTTTGTTCAGTTGTTGCTGAGGTGATTCTTTGTGATCGAGTTGCTCGCCAATGCAAAGATCAAACATATGCGGTAAAAACTGATGAACCATTTCGGCGAGTTGAGTTTTACTGCCAATGTAGGCATATAAACTACCCATACTCATACCGGTTTCCTGACTCAAATCTCGTAGGCTCATCAGGCTAAAACCTTTTTGATTGGAGAGTTTGAAAGTAGCTTTGATAATCGTCTTTAGTTTTTCAATCGCGACTTTTTCTTTTTGTACTTGAATTTTTTCTTTGTGCAATTGATAAAAAGCTTGCCAAACTTGCTGGTTACTAATTGGTACACTGGATTTGAATATGGCGAAATTGTTTTCGCCTTGCCATTGATTCATATTGTTTAAGTCGATTTTTTAATTAGGTTTCTGGCCACAACCATTTTATGCACTTCATCCGGGCCATCATAAATTCTGGCGGCTCTTTCATGACGATAAAAATAGGCCAATATTTTATCATCGGTCATGCCTAACCCTCCAAGACTTTGCAACGCTTTGTCGATGACTCTTTGCATCACATTCGCAGTATGATATTTGATCATCGATACATCATTCTTGGCAGATTCAAAACCGATATTCTCAATTTTCCAGGCAGTTTGCAAAACCAGGGTTCTGGCGGCTTCAATCTCTGCCGCTGATTCGGCAATCCAATGTTGAATAGCTTGCATATCGGCGAGGGTTTTACTGGAAGTGATTTTTCGAGTTTTAACATAGCTGATCATTTCATTGAGCGAACGGCGACAAATACCTAGCCAGCGCATGCAATGATGGATCCGTCCGGGACCGAGGCGCTCCTGTGCTAATGCAAAACCGCTACCCACTTCACCAATTAAATTCGCTTCAGGCACACGGCAATTATTAAATGCGATCTCGGCATGAGAATAATAGCCGGAACCGGCTTCTCCCATGATAGAAATATTTCTAACAAATTGATAGCCAGGATTATCTGTCGGCACAATAATCATACTCGCCCGTTGATGTTTTGCTTCATCAGGCCCGGTGACCACCATCGCGATACAAAACTGAGCGCCATCGGCCGATGAGGTAAACCATTTTTTACCATTTAACACCCATTCACCGTTATCTAAAACGGCAGTGGCCTCCAAAAGCGTCGGATTCGACCCAGCGGTATCCGGCTCGGTCATACCAAAGCAACTTCGAATATTGCCGTTGGCCAATGGCTGCATCCACTGCACTTTTTGTTCGGCCGAACCAAACTTATGTAGCAGTTCAATATTACCAGCATCCGGAGCCTGACAACCGAAGGTATAATGACCGAGTGGAGATTGTCCAAGAACTTCTGAAATTAATCCCAATTGCATTAAACTCTTACCACAACCGCCAATTTCTTCGGGAATATGCGGCGCCCATAATCCCATCGTTTTAACTTCTTCTCTTAAGCCTTTAAGGCGTTGCTCAATTTCAAAAAAATCAGCAAAAATAATTTCTTTTTCAATCGGAATGAGTTTTTGATCGACAAATTGCTGAATTTTCGCTAGTTGATTGGCGATCCATTCTGGCGTTTCAAAATTCATTGTAATGGCTCCTTATTTCCTGGTCATTAAATAGGGCTGTTTTTTCATAATTAACGGACTAATATTATTAAAACAGTGCAATTTTGCGTTAATCGTTTCATTTTCTGGCAAATTATTTTGCGCTAAACTTTCGGGGTGAGCTTTAATTTTTATTTCGGTGACACTGGCGTTATTAATGGTTAAATTCATATCCATAAATATTTGATCATCAAAACCTAAAATTGCTTGCATGGTGGTCGATATCAGTCCACCGGAAGTCACTAACGCAATTTTTTTATTGGCGCCATGCTCGTTGCGAATTCTGTTTAACAGATTGAGAGAGCGATTACGAAAAACACCCCAGGATTCAAACGGGCAAGTGTTATCCTGTTGCCATAGCCCGATCAAAGCGCGAAATATCAGCTCAAAATCTTTCGCGTTACTAAACCATTTTTGCCTGGAGTTAATTTTTTGATAATACGCCTCGGATGTTTCGGCCAAGATAGGTAAATAATAGTTTAATAAACTGTCGCTATCGAATTCATCGGCTCCTTTATCTAAAATCAAATCATCGCTAAACTGCTTAGTTTGAGCCAGAATTTGTGCGGTTTCTGCTTGTCTCGACATTTGACCATGAATAATCGCATCAAACTGGATTTGGTGGGCGAGAAAATATTCACCTAATGCCGCGGCCTGTTCACGACCAATATTCGACAGCAGATCATAGTTTTCGGAGCCAAAACTGGCCTGGCCGTGACGAATTAGGAAGATCTTGCTCATGGGATGGAACTGGCCTATTTGCTTCAATCAGTTTGTTTGCAGGATTATTAGATTACTCTACAAGCTGATGGAATGTCAATAACGAACGAGCGTTCGTTTTAATTTTACTCGATTTAGTGTAGTATGACCTTAAATAGCAAGGATTCGTATTGGTATTACAGTAGATACCGTAGCAGTTATCGCTATAGATGCCACAAGAGTTATCGAATAGTTTGGGGAAGTGATATGTTAAATCGGTTTAAGCAAAAAAGAATATTGATCACCGGCGGTGCCAGTGGCCTCGGCAAAGCGATGGTTGAGCAATTTGCCAAATTAGACTGGAAAATAGCGGTGGTTGATATCAATATTGAGGGAGCCAGACAAGTTGCCGAAGCGGCCAACAATCAAGGCGCTGAGGCGATGGCGCTTTATTGTGATATCGGAAAACAGGATGATTTTATCACTATCGGCCAAACCATTAAGGAGCAGTGGGGCGGTTTAGATATCATCATCAACAATGCCGGAATTGCCACCACCGGAATGATGGTGGACTGTACTTCCGAGCAATGGCATCGGGCGATTAATCTCAACCTTAATAGCGTGTTTCGCGGCTGTCATTTTTGGCTACCACTGATTGCTCAGGATGGCCCCGGACATGTGGTGAACACCGCTTCATTTGCCGGAATTGCGCAAGCGCCTTCAATGATGTCCTATAATGTGAGTAAAGCAGGCGTGATCGCGCTGAGCGAAACACTGCGGGCAGAATTAGGTTATCGTAATATTGGAGTTTCGGTGATTTGCCCGGCATTTTTTAAAACTAATCTACTCGATTCGATGTCGCCCACCGATGAAGGGGTAAAACCTCTGGTTAAAAAATGGATGGAAAACTCCAAAATAAGCGCAGATGATGTCGCCCGTGATGTAATCAAGGGAATAGAGAATAATCAATTAATGGTGATTAGCCATGATTACGCCAGAAAAGCTTACTTTTTTAAGCGTTTCTTCCCTAAAATTTATATGAAACGATTGATCAAAAAAGTGCCACAAATTATGGCGAGTGCTAAGAAGCAATCAAAAACAACCATTAAGGATTAAACATGACTGAGTCAAATAAACAACTAATGATCTACGGCGCCAATGGTTACACAGGAAAATTAATCGCGAAGGAAGCCATTGAAAAAGGTTATCAGCCAATTTTAGCCGGTAGAAATCAAGCTGCGATTGAAGCTCTGGCTAAAGAATTAAATTTATCGTCAAGAGTCTTCTCACTTAACTTTGAAAGCGAAGTAGAAAAAAACTTAACTGATATTCATCTGGTCATTCATTGCGCGGGCCCTTTCTCGGCGACGGCTGAACCGATGATGCAGGCCTGCATTAAAAGCAAAACCCATTATACCGATATCACTGGCGAAATCGGTGTTTTTGAATTAGCTCAATCCCTAAATGAACAAGCCAAAGCGGCTGGCATTGTCTTGTGCTCCGGCGTTGGTTTTGATGTGATCCCAACTGACTGTTTAGCCAGTTTATTAAAAGAAAAAATGCCGGACGCGACTTATCTGGCACTAGGCTTTGATTCCGGCAGCAGTATGAGTCCTGGCACCGCTAAAACTTCGATTGAAGGGGTTGCCAGTGGCGGTCGAGTTAGGCTTAACGGTGAAATCACTCAGGTGCCTCTGGCATACAAACAACGGCAAATTGACTTTGGTGATGGCAGTAAAAATGCGGTCACCATTCCCTGGGGAGATGTATCCACGGCCTTTTATTCGACCGGAATTCCCAACATCGAAGTGTATATTCCTATCTCACCAAAAGGCGCAAAAAGCATGCGCAAGATGAATTGGTTCAGGTGGCTTATAAAATTAAAGTTTGTGCAAAATAAAATGAAACAGCAAGTGGGAAAATCTGCCAAGGGGCCGAATGAATTACAGAGAGAGAAATTACGTACGTTTTTGTGGGGCGAAGTGAAAAATGCCGCTGGCGATAAAATCATCGGGCGGATTGAAACATGCAATGGTTATCAGTTGACTTACATTGCAGCGGTGGAAGTGGCGAAATTCTTGATTGATAATGAAGTGGAAGGGGGGACGTATACGCCGTCTAAGTTGATTGATAATCAGCTGATTTTTAAGATCCCGACGACTAGTGAGGTGGTTTTTTCTTAGTTTAAAAACCGTTTCGCAGCGCTTCGCTCTGACTGCGACCTTCTTTTGTCAAGAGCCACAAAAGAAGGTAAAAAGGCCCGTTACGTTACGCACTAGGCGAACGCGAGTACGGCATTTATTCAGTTTAAGCTTCAATGTCTGCGCCAACATTCCTGCTTTTACTTTAATATCGCAAGAGACTTGGTTTAGTATTAGTATTTTTTCCTTGTTACTTATCTTTTAGAGTTTCATACCTGATAAAAATAATTATATTTGATTTTTCGCAAACGCTCTCACAACCCAGCGCCCGAGTGGCTACTAACGGAACTGTGAAATCCATGAAGGCTCGGATAAAGCGGAAAACTACCTAATCGGAAAGTGAGCTATACGGTCTTTGGGGTTTATTCCCTGCAGCCACGATACAAGTGCCCTCCTTCCGCCCGTGGCTTCGCTCAAAACAGGTAATGAGTTGGAAGTCTTAGAAAAACAAATCACAAAAGACCAAATAGTTAGTTTCAACGGAAAAGACTTTTTGGTTCCTTTTGTGGATTTGGACAAAAGGAACTCGCAAGAAAGCGAAGCGTTGCGAAACGGCTTTTAATCTTTTCTTTATAGAAACAAACAAAAACTAATCTTGTTTCAAAGACAACAACTTACAAACCCGATGTTTATGATTAAACCCTTTAAACTGAACTTCCTCTAGTTCAGAAAATTCAAAACTCTCTCGACACTGAGCATAAATTGGATAACTCACCGTTATTTCTCCAGCAACAGAAAAACTTTCTAAACGAGCCGCAAAATTAACTCCACTGCCCACAGCTCTAAACGCAACGATATCTTTAGAACCAAAATTACCTACGGTGGCAAAATCCTGATGTACACCAATCCGTAATTTCACATTATGATCAAATCCAGCGTCTAACCATTGGCTTGATAATTCAGCCATCGCTTGCTGCATTTTTAAAGCAAGACTGGCAGCGTTTTTTGCTTGTTCGGCTTTGCTCATATTGTCTAGAGCACCAAAAAGGACGACTAAGCCGTCACCCAGTATTTCGTTTAAGATCCCATCGTGTTGCTCAATCAGTTCACCCATTTTTCCTAAAAAGCTATTTAAGATACCAGTGATCGCTTCCGGCTCAAATCGATCGGAAACGGAAGTAAAACCGGCCAAATCGGCAAACAAAATAGTAATTTGTTTTCGCTCGGCAATCAGTTGATTTTCCTCGCTATTGGTAATAATTTGATTGACCATCTGTTTGGGGAAATATTTTCCCAAACGCTCGCATGCTTGTTGCAATGTATTGGCATGTTGTTTCTGTCTTTTGGCTTCAACCAATCCACCAAGTAATCGCATGGTATGAATTCGGCTGAGTAAAACATCACGTTCTATCGGTTTAGTGACATAATCATTGGCACCGGCCTCAAAACCGGCGGTCACATCTCCTGGCTGGTTTCTGGCAGACAATAATAAGATAGGCAATTCAATGGCGTTAAATTTTTCCCGCAGTTGTTTGGTGACTTCATAACCGGACATGCCCGGCATCATAATGTCCAATATCGCCAAATCAAATTTTTCGGTTAAACCAATCTTTGAAGCTTCTAAACCGTCTTTGGCACAAACCACTTGATAGTGATTCATTTCTAACAAGTCGTTCAATACTTGCAAGTTGATCGGGTCGTCATCGGCGATCAATATTTTTCCTTTATGCGCGGTTGGCTGGATCTCCGTGGCCTGCTTGGCCACTTTGGGCGAGAGTGGGTGTTCATTGCCACTAACGGTGATTATTGGGGATTGTTCATCAACTTTATCTTCTGAATGAAAATTTTCTAACCAGCAAGGTAAGGTAAAGTAAAATTTCGAGCCTTCACCTAACTTTGCATTCACCCAGATATTGCCGCCATGATGTTCTATTAACTGACGAGTTACCGAAAGGCCAAGTCCAGTGCCTTTTTGGGTCACACTATCCGGTAAACTCAATTGCTCGAAAGGTCTAAAAATTTCGTCAATTTTTGCACTATCTATACCTATTCCGGTATCGCTTACACAAATTTCTAATTCGTTGATATTGAGGTTGACTGAAACGCTGATTTCACCTTTAAGGGTATATTTGATCGCATTGCCGATTAAATTATGAAAGATCTGTTGTACACGATCTTCATCGGCAAACAGCAATGGTAAATCTTTTGCCAACTTGCTGGTTAATTTTATGGATTTACGTTCAGCAAGTGGTCTGAGTAAGCTGATTACCACGTCTAAAATAGTGTGCAAGTCAACTGCGCGTCTTTGCAGGACTAAAGTATCATGGGTGAGTTTTTTATAATCCAATATATCGTTGACTAATTGAGCGAGTCGTTTGCCGCCATCAATAATGAGTTTTAGATGGTTGAGGGTTTTTTGATTTTGCAGCCCGGCGCTGCCTTCTTTGAGGGATTCGGCAATACCAATGATCCCGTTTAATGGGGTTCTGAGTTCATGCGAGGTATTTGCCAAAAATTCATCTTTTAATTGATCGACCCGACGTAAATGTTGGTTAATATTGGTTTGCTCTTGCAAGTTTTTTCGGTTGCGGTTAATAAAATATGCAACCAGCGCAACCAAAGCCAGGGCATATAAAATAAATGCCCACCAGGTTTTCCATAAAGGCGGTAAAATACTTAACTCGACACTCATGGTATGTTCTGACCAGTTCCCATCACCATTATTTGCCTGTAATTCAAAACGATAATCGTCTGGATCTAAATTGGTAAACACCGCCTGATTGGGAAAGTTGATCAGCGTCCATTCAGTGTTATAAGGTAATAACCGATAACGAAACTGATTCCGCTGAACGTGACGAAAATCTAAAGAGGCGAATTCAAAAACAATATCATTTTTATCATGGGAAAACTCCAGTTGTTTTTGCTCGACAGCGACTCCCAAAGGTTTAAGTCTTTTGCCTAATACGGATAATGAAGTAATCACAATATTCGCTTGAAAATTGGCTAATTTGGTATCGCTGGCGCTCACAATCGATATACCGTTGACAGCGCCAAAATAAATATCGTTATCTGAAGAACGCATCACCGCACCACCATTAAATTCGTTAGCCGGTAATCCGTCTTCGGTTGAATAATTTTTGAACGTCTGATCCGTTGGGTCAAATTGCGACAGACCATTGTTAGTACTCAACCATAACTTGCCATCGGTATCACTAGCGATCCCATAAATGGCGCTATTAGGTAGTCCGTCTTTTTCTAAATAACGGGTAAAGCTTGCCTGCCCCGATGAAATAGCCTGTGCGGATAATTTGTTCAAACCATTGAAGGTACCGACCCAGAGATTGCCCTGATTATCCAGATACAATGAGCGGACCGTATTATTACTGAGCGAGTCGGGATTGCCTGACTTATTTTTATAACTGGTAATTTTTCCAAACTCTGGATCGTATTTTTGCAATCCACCGTTCCAGGTGCCAAACCAGATATTGCCCTGGTTATCTTGCAACATGGTTCTGACGGTCGAATCGCCAAGCTCGCCATCTTCAGCAAATTGATAGTCTTTAATAATTCTGTGGTTTTGTGAATCTATTTGCAACAAACCATCATCGGTGCCGACCCAAATATTTCCAAATCGATCTTTGTCTACCATTCTGATCCGATTAAAGCTCACATATCCGACTGGAAAGCCGGGCCGGTTAATTACTTTGGTGAGTTGATCTTTACTGGTATAAATCGCTAATTGCCCTCGTTGATTACCAAACCATAGGTCACCTTGATCGTCAAAAGTGAACGTCTGGATACGATTGCCGACTTTTTGGCCGGTAGCCGTCACAAAATTCGAAACGTGTTCTATCCGATCCTCTTTCGAATAATATTTATCCATTCCATTTAACGTGCCAAACCAGATAAGCCCTTGGCTATCTTCTTCGATATCCCAAACAAATTCGTGTGACAGGCTATTACTTTGATGAGGCGAATGAGTGAGTCTGGAAAACTGACTATCAAAAGATTGGGTGGTATTTAAACCACCCCCGGCAGTACCGATCCACAAGAGTCCGGAGCGGTCTTGATAGAGACTCCAGATATCATTAATGCTAATGCTATGAGGATCCGCAGAGTTTCTTTTAAAAGATTGAAATTTTGAGTCGCCTTTGCGCCTGACGTTAAGCCCACCTTCTTCGGTGGCGACCCACAAATCACCGTTGCTGACCCGAAGAATTTTTCTAACATCATTAAAACTCAAACTATCAGGATTGCCGTCATGGGTAAAATGTTCAAACTCCCTATTGCCTTTTTTTAAGTGATACAAGCCATCGAATCGGGTTCCAATCCATAAACTCTCGTCAGTATCTAAATACAAAGTGTTTATTTTATGAGGCATATCGGATTTTTCGAAATAGTGAAAGACTTGCTGATCAATATCAAAATGGCTCAACATTTCGTTACTGGCAATCCACAGATTACCTTTGCCGTCATCAACAATATCAACGATGGGTCCAGCTGGTAGCGACTGAGTATCCAATGGATTATTATAAAAATGGGCAAAGGCCTGTTTTTCCGGCAGGAATAAATTGAGACCATGGTCGGTGCCAACCCAGATACGTTGTTCAACGTCCTGATGAATGCTGTTCACTTGCGGATGACTAAGGCTATCAAAATCATCACTGCTGGATAAAAATCGTTTAAATTGACCGGTATCAGGATCGAATCGATTGATGCCATTTTGGGCGGTGCCGACCCACAAATAGCCTTGACTGTCTTCGATGATGGAAACCACAATATTGTCAGAAAGGGAGTGCGGATCGGCAGGGTCATTCTTAAAATTGACAAATTGGTAGCCGTCAAACCGACTTAGGCCATCGTAGGTTCCAAACCACATATAACCAAGGTTATCTTGATAAATGACATTGACAGTACTTTGCGGTAAGCCCTGATTGGTGCCGATATGTTGAAAACTAATCGAGTCGCGAGCCGCCTCAATACTCACACTAAAACAACTCAGCGCGAGTAACAAAAATCGAACACATCCGATTGTAATAACGGCTTTTCTCAAAATAACCTGCGAAAAAGAATGTTAGAATTTATAATTGTACCTGATTGATCAAAAAACCGCCGAAAATGCTGCGATATTTACTCAATATTATTGATTAATCAATACAGTTAAACTTATGGTCTATTCGACCTGAATTGAACCTTCCCAATTTGAGGCGTAACCATGTCGCAATTATCAGATATGCATATCACCGAACAGCGCTCGCTGGATGCAATCCCTAATTCACCAGACCGCAATAAACCTTTAGGATTTATTTTGCGTCTGGCAAAGGCGCTGCATACTTATGGATTGACCGCTTACGAGTTAGAGCAAACCATTAATGGCTGTGCAGAAGCGATGGGATATGGAGTACAATGTATGTCGCTACCCACTTCGATCAGTCTGACGATTTTCCCGCCGGATGGCGAGCCGAGTACTTATCTTATTCGTGTTTCGCCCGGTGAAGTTAATGTTGAGCGCTTGAGAAAAACCACCCAGGTAGCCCGGCATGTGATCAATGGTGAACTTAATACACAACAAGGGGCTGAGCATCTAAAAAAAATTGCCAGCACCGGTCAGGATTATCCCAATTGGGTGATCGCTCTGGCTTTTAGCGTGGTATCGACCTGTATCGCGCGTATCTTTTCTGGTGGACTAAATGAAATGGCGGTGTCTGCGGCGATCGGATTGATTGTCGGTATGATTGCCATTGCCTCTCGAACTCGACCGATGCTGGATCATCTACTGCCGGCAATTTGTGCGTTTGTTGCGACCTCTATCGCCTTATCGATGGAGCAATGGTTCGGGGTCTCGATCACAACTTCAGTGGTGGTGATTTCAGGCTTGATTATTTTATTGCCAGGCCTGTCGTTGACTATCGCACTTGCTGAACTGGCCACCCAGAATCTGGTCTCCGGTACCGCGCGACTATCCGGCACGGTCACCACTTTTATCCAGCTGGCTTTTGGTAGCGCACTGGCTGCCGAATTTGCCAGCCAGTTGGGATTGCAAGTCAGTCATGCGGCGGTATCGCCGGTAGAATTTTGGAGTGTCTGGCTAGCTGCCGCCGTGGCAGCGCTTGCTCTGGTACCATTATTTTCGGCGCGCAAACAAGACAGTGGATGGTTTCTGCTGGCGGCGCTAAGCGCTTTCACTATGGTGCATTTTGCCTCTCTGGCAATGGGGCCTTCGTTAGGCGCTTTTGCTGTCGCGATCACGGTGGGATTAATTGCGAAATTAGTGACTCGATTTTTTGATATACCTGGCGCGATGATCATGATGCCAGGTTTTATTATTCTGGTGCCGGGCGCGGTGGGTTACCGCAGTATTTTGGCGTTAGTTGAAAAAGATGTAGTGGCGGGATTATCTACCGCGTTTGAGGTGGCGGTAATCGGCATTTCCCTGGTGGCAGGCTTTCTTTTATCGTCCTTGGTGCCATTACCGAAAGATATATCAAAAGATCATTATTAAGGAGATAGTTATGTGTCGTTGGATGGCCTACAAAGGACAACCGATTTATCTGGAAGACTGGATCCTCAATAGCGAGCATTCACTTATTGAGCAAAGTAAGTCGGCCGATATGACTCAATATGAGGTTAATGGCGATGGCTTTGGCGTCGGCTGGTATGGCAATAAACCAGAACCAGGGCTGTTCAAAAGCATTCGACCAGCGTGGAATAATTCCAATTTAAAAAGCTTGGCCGGACATGTTTCTTCGCCCTTGTTTTTAGCTCATGTGCGAGCAGCAAGCGGCACTCCCATTCAGGAAACCAATAGCCACCCCTTTCAATATAAAAACTGGTTAATGGTGCATAATGGCCTGATCCACGAGTTTGAGCGGGTCGAAAAAGATTTAATTGAAAAAATAGACGCCCAATATTTCCGTCATATCGATGGCTCGACGGACTCAGAAATATTGTTTTATTTATTATTGTCGAATGGCCTGCAACAAGATCTTCATTTAGCGATCAGCAAAACTATTTTGTTGATTGAATCGATTGCCCAAAAACACCAGATCAAACAAGCTCTGCGAATGACTTTAGGGATTAGCGATGGGCAATCGCTATGGGCGATCCGTTACTCCTCCAACGCTCACTCGGCGACCTTATTTTATTCCCTGGAGGAAGATGATCATCGGCATAAGCTGTTGATCGTCTCAGAGCCACTGGATCATTGCTCACGCTGTTGGGCACCAATAGAAGAAAATTCGATCTTACATTTTGATAATAATAATGAAATGAATATCATCAAAATTGATCTTGCATAATTCAACCGATTAATTCAGGTTCAACAAAATCTGTCATCAATCCGGGAGGCTTGCTTCGCGGATCCGCTCAAGCCGCGCTTGCTCTTCTTCAAAGGCCGCTTTGATCTGTAATAACACCTCATCGACATCGGCTTCCTGTTCGCTTTCTTTAAACTGTCCGGTTAATACCACATCCGCTTTCAATTCGGCCTGTTCATACAATTCCCAGATCTCCTGAGCGTATCGACTATTGGCTAGCTGTGGGGCAAATTGGGAATAATAGCTAGTCATATTATTCACATCTCGTTCTAACATGGCTTTGGCGTTGTTATTGCCAGAGGCATCGACCGCTTGCGGCAGATCGATAATCACCGGACCGTATTCATCTAATAACACATTAAATTCTGATAGATCGCCATGTACCACGCCTGCGCTAAGCATACGAGCGACATCGTGCATAACCGTTGCATGATCTTCAATGGCTTGCTCTTCGGTCAGAAAAACATCATTCAAACGAGGCGCAACACCGCCGTCGCCATCGGTGATTAACTCCATTAATAGCACACCGTCGAAACAACCATAAGGTTGTGGCACTCGCACCCCGGCATCGGATAAGCGATACAATGCATCCACTTCGGAATTTTGCCAGGCCTCTTCTTGTTGTTTGCGGCCAAAGCTGGATTTTTTTTCCATCGCGCGGTTACGGCGACTATTTCTGCCGCGACGGCCTTCCTGGTATTCCGCAGCTTTTTTAAAACTGCGTTTGTTGGCTTCTTTGTAGACTTTGGCGCAGCGGATCTCCGATCCACATCGAACCACGTAAACCGTGGCTTCTTTACCACTCATTAACTGGCTCAATACTTCATCGACGATCCCGTCTTCAAACAGTGGTTTTATTCGTTTAGGCATTTTCATGACGACTTTATACAGCAGCTTCAGCCTAAATGGAATACTTGAGGGGGTAGACACTCTAATAATCGGGTAAACTGTGAAATATCATGCTCTCCTGCTATGGATTAATGCCCCGAAGATTTGAGGCTAATACATAGAAAAATTGACCAAATCCCTCTGAATGACTATTAGTTGAGCTTGTATTGCTAAACTCCCACCACTTTTGCAATTGCATCTCGTTCATCACATGATTCCAGATTTTTGGCGACCGGACTATTTTCTACTGGATGAACATTGGTTTTATTTTCTTTGGTTATATCGTTTAATTCCCCATTTTGTATTTCCGGTAGATTGCTGGCACGCTTTGGCATTATTATGTTGACACCTTCTTTTGAAGCATCATTTAATCTATGCTTACAAATGCCAGTTCTTCTTCAGTTTTTTCTGTTTTAATAAAATAAAAACATCCTCTTTTTCAAAAGAAGAAAGGATATTTAATAAAGCAGCGATCGATTGTTCTAAAGAGCAATAATGCTAAGCATTAGCCTTTTATTATTTATTGTTTCTATGGGATTTTTTACGCCTGTTACGTTGGCGAGCTTGTTGTTCAATGACACAGGGCATCAGCTCAATCAGGGCGCGCCGATACACATCCCGCTTAAAGGCGATCACTTGACGTAGCGGGTACCAGTAATTCACCCACATAAAGTGGTCAAATTCCGGATGGCCGGTTTCATCAAAATGTATTGCGGATTCATGACTGGTGAGTCGTAACATGAACCATTTTTGCTTCTGACCGATGCACAGGGGTAAGCTGCCTTGGCGGATATATCGATTAGGTAACCGGTATTTTAACCATTCTTTGGTTGAACCTAATATTCGAACATCCTTCTTAGCTAATCCTATTTCTTCTGTCAGTTCCCGGTACATGGCTTGTTCTGCCGTTTCACCGGGATCCACACCACCTTGTGCGAACTGCCAGGAGTTTTGTCCTATGCGTCTGGTCCAGAGCAGGTTACCAAAGTCGTTGCATACAATAATGCCGACATTGGACCGAAATCCCTCTGAATCAATCACTTATCGATACCAATTAATATTTTCTTTAACTTATTCAACCACAGAAAGTTAAAATCAGCAAACTTCTTTGTTATTATTAGAAATAAATTTAATTCAGCCTCTCAGGTTTAAATGATTGCTCCACCTAAAACAATCCAGCAACTTACAGCACGAGCGCAGCAATTGGCCGGTAAAAGCATCGGTGAACTGGCCGAACAACATGGTGATAAAAGTCCCAAGGATCTTAGTGTCGAAAAAGGCTGGCAAGGTCAATTTATTGAGCGATGCCTGGGCGCTGATGCAGGTAACCTCTCTCAGCCAGATTTTTCACTGATTGGTGTTGAGCTAAAAACCTTGCCGATTGATTATTCTGGCAACGTACAAGAATCAACCTATGTCAGCGTGGTGGATATTAATAAATCACTCGGCACGAGCTGGCGACAAAGTGTTGTTTATCACAAATTACAGCATGTGTTGTGGGTGCCGATTGCCCGGCGAAAGGGTGAACCAGTGAACCAATCGACTATCGCCACGCCCTTTTTGTGGCAGCCAAGCGTAGCGCAGGAGGCACTGTTAAAATCTGATTGGGAAAATGCCATGGAATTGATCTCAATGGGTAAAATCCATCAGCTTAATGCTCGTATGGGAGAAATTTTGCAAGTCAGACCCAAAGC
>JAUUYO010000127.1 GCA_030590405.1 Kangiellaceae bacterium | reverse complement strand
GACACGCAACTTTAGATTATCACTATATAACTATCCGAGCACGCTGAACAGTAACACAGCCCAACCCTATTAAACCCTCCCTTTTTAAATCTATCTGACTTCAATCAAACTCTCAATCATTCAAATCTTCAGCTATTTTAAGCATAATTTCAATTTTCATTCATTTCAAAATACTAGAAAAATCGACCTCTCTTTTTGTTTTTCTAATCTATTTTGAAAATATATTTTTATTTTTACCGATAGCTTGAAGTGGATATTTTTAACACTTAAAGTAATCAGCAACAACACTATATTAATCAAATCGACGGATCCTGTTATGAACAGTAACTATTCAATTGAAAAATACCTCCGGCCAGGTAAACACTCAGAAACCTTATTAATCAATCAATTATCCCAATTGCGCACAGACAACAACCAAAACGTCTTCAAATTCGGCTTCGGTCAGAGCCCTTTCCCTGTACCAGAAAAGATCACTCAACACTTGGCAGAAGCGGCTCACCGTAAGGAATATATGAGCGTTCAGGGTCACTTGCCGTTACGTCAGGCAATTGCAAGTTTTCATCATGATATGGAAAACAAAAATTGGGATCATGAGCAAATCATCGTTGGCGCTGGTAGCAAAATTTTGCTCTATTGCATCATGGCTGCATTTGCAAAAGCAGAAGTTTTATTGCCAGCCCCTAGCTGGGTTTCTTATGAACCTCAGGCAAAGCTTGCCGGTCATAACGTTGAATGGTTAACCACTCATTTTGACCAACAATGGCAACTGACACCAGAAACGCTGGAGTGCTTCTGCCAGGCGAGAGAAAATCAAGAAACGCCCTTAATTCTGGTATTTAATTACCCTAGCAACCCGACGGGACAAAGCTATTCAAGCGAGCAGCTACAAAGACTTGCCAAAGTAATGCGTAAATATAAAATTATCGTCATTGCCGATGAAATATATAGCTTGTTGAGTTACGATAAAGAATATTGCACGTTGGAGGATTTTTATCCAGAAGGCTGCATTGTTTCATCGGGCTTGTCTAAATGGTGTGGTGCTGGAGGTTGGCGATTAGGTTTCCATCATATCCCAAAACAACTAGGACATGCATTCTTTCAAGCCGTGATCGGAGTTGCCTCAGAAACCTATTCTTGCGCGCCGAGTCCGATCCAGGTTGCTGCAACTCACGCCTACGAAAATCAAACGTTAGCGAAAAGCTTTTTGCAAAAACAAATAGGATTACTCAAAGAGATTAGCCTGTATTGCAGTAACCGATTGAGAGAATCAGGGATCAATATACATGACGCGCAAGGCGGCTTTTATTTATTTCCCGATTTTTCACCCTTTAGCAAACAGTTATTTAAGCGGAATATTTCAACCGGTGAGCAACTCACAGGCGCATTAATGGAAGAAACAGGCGTCGCGCTATTGCCCGGCTCCGCCTTTGGCATGCCCGAATCAAGTTTGACTACTCGCCTGGCATTTGTTGATTTTGATGGTAGCCAGATTTGGGTCGCTGAAAATGAAAAAGCGGAGTTTGACAAAGTTAAACAAGGCATAGAAAAACTATGTGACTGGCTTGGATCCTTGTAGGTGTTTTATCGAATGGTCTGAAACGGCCTATTTTTAAAACAACGTAAAAGCACATGAGTTTCGTTATGTCATTATTTTTTCTCCGTTACTCAGTGCTTTCCTGATAAATTTATTACTGAATTCAGGATTTTATTTTTTGTCCTGTTTCCTTCTTAGCCGCTTGCCAAAACTCTTCAAGCTTCTCCAGATCAAAATCAGATATAGCACCTCCGGCCAACTCTTCGACCTTGCGAAAACGCTTTTCAAACTTTTGATTGGCCTCTCTTAACGCCATATCTGCATCCACTTGATAGTGTCTGGCTAAATTGACACAAACAAAAATCAAATCACCAAGTTCTTCTTTCAAATGTGACTGATCACCAGACTCAGCCGCTTGCTTAACTTCAATTACTTCTTCCTCTAGTTTTTCCCAAACTTGAGAAATATCCGGCCAATCAAATCCTTGTTTAGCTACCCGTTTTTGAATTTTTTGAGCACGTTTTAGCTCCGGTAAAACCAGAGGGATATCATCCAGAAGACTCGCTTGCTGTTGATTGTTTTTATCCTGCCGCTCAAGATGCTTTTGTTTTTCCCATGCCTGATGAACCGCATTCTCATCGGCATAAACCTTGTTACCAAACACATGAGGATGTCGGCGAGTTAATTTATCGCAGATCCCTTCCACTACTTCAGACAAATCAAAATATCCATCTTCCGCTGCCAGTTGAGCATAAAAAACCACCTGAAATAATAAATCACCTAACTCATCTTTTAAATCCGAAAAATCTTCTCGTTCAATCGCATCCGCTACTTCATAAACTTCTTCAATAGTGTAAGGCAAAATAGTCTTATAGCTTTGCCTGGTATCCCAGGGACAACCAAAATTCGGATCACGTAATTTTTGCATGATTTTAGCGAGCTTTTGTATTTCAATTTTTTTCAAATGCTTTCCTATTCCAATGTTTTTCCTTAGGGCAAGATCATACTTCCGCATTAGGATCTAAAAATAACCTGTCATTGCGAGGAAGAACGACGCGGCAATCTCCATAGATTTTGAACATTATTTGAACCTTTGTACATAACTTAGGGAGATTGCCACGCTTCGCTCGCAATGACAAATTTTTAAAGTATGATTCTGTCTTATTTCACTAAATACTCATGCGATTAACGCTAATGACATTCGGCAACTGCTCGACCAGGTTGATTACTCTCGACACACTGGACAAATTAGCCACTTCAATCTGAATGTCAATCTTAAGATCCAGTCGCTTTTGATTGACCATGGTATTTAATCGGGTGACACTGATTTTTTCATTGGCCATCAACAAAGTCACATCACTTAATAATCCTTTTCGATCATAAGCTTTAATCACCAGATCAATTAAATAACGCTTATTGACTTGATGAGTCCAACTCACTTCAAGAATTCTTTCTGGTGATTTTTCTTTACTCGCTAATAAGTAGCGACAATCACTGCGATGGATCATAATGCCACGGTTCAACGTCACGTATCCAGAAATCTCATCACCCGGAACGGGTTTACAACAACCCGCAATTCGAGTTAACAAGTTGCCCACCCCTTCTACTAATACATCACTCGACTTACTTCGCTTCTCAATTTTTGGCTGTCGTTTTACAACGGTTTCTCGAGTCACCGGCTCCACTAAGGGTTGCAAGGCCCTAATCGCATTCATCACCTGATGCAGGCCTTTATCACCTGCACCAATACCGGCAAAAAGTTCATCACGGCTGTTGTAATTAAAGTGACTGGCTAATGCATTGAAATCAGAAAATTCAAAAGCATTCTTTTTCAACTCTTTTTCTAACAAGAGTTTACCTGCCACTGAATTTTTACCTTTATCTTGTAATTTAAACCACTGTTGAACTTTATGTCTTGCCCGTGATGATTTGATGTATCCTCGTTGTTCACTGAGCCAATCGCGACTCGGCCCACCGGTTTTGCTGGTGAGTATTTCAATCCGTTGACCAGTTTCTAACGGTTGAGTCAAAGTAATAATTCGCCCATTGGATTTCGCGCCACGACAGCGGTGACCAACATCGGTATGCACTCGGTAAGCAAAATCTAGCGCAGTAGAGCCAAAAGGTAAATCGATAAGTTTTCCTTGCGGAGTAAACACATAAATACGCTCTTCAAAAACCTGGCTTTTAAATTCTTCGGCTAACTGATTACTGTCAACCACTTCATCTTGCCATTCCAGAAGTTGTCGCAGCCAGGATATTTTGGCTTCATAACCACCAGCGGTAGCGCCCGGCCCTTCTTTATATTTCCAATGCGCCGCAACACCAAGCTCTGACTCTTGATGCATTTCGTGAGTACGAATTTGTATTTCCAGAGTTTTGCCACCAGGACCAATCACAGCGGTATGCAATGAGCGATAACCATTCTCTTTTGGCGTCGCCACATAATCGTCAAACTCTTTAGGGATATGTTTCCATAAACCATGTACCACCCCAAGTACTGAGTAACAGTCTTGCACTTTTGGCACTAGCACTCGTACCGCTCGGACGTCATAAATATCTTCAAAACCCACTTGTTTTCGCTGCATCTTTTTCCAGATACTGAAAATATGTTTGGCTCTGCCCATTAATTCCGCATTGATATTCAAATCTAATAATGCGCTGTTGATCGCTTTAAGAACGCTTTCAACGTAGACTTCTCTGGCCACTCTTTTTTCAGCTAAGTGTTTGGCAATATTAATGTAGGCATCTCGATTTAAGTATCGAAAAGCCAGATCTTCCATTTCCCATTTAATATGACCAATACCTAACCGATTCGCCAGTGGCGCATATACATCGTTGACTTCTTGAGCGATAATAATTCGCTGTTCATCCGGTTGATCTTTTGCAATGCGGAGCGCATACAAACGCTCAGCCAACTTAATTAATACCACGGTCACATCATCAACCATGACCAGTAGCATTTTGCGTAAATTTTCGATTTGAACGGAGTCATTACCAACTGATTGATGGGTCTGCAACCCTCGCACCGCGTCCATTAACATTACCCCTTTGACCTTTTGCATCACCAGTGTTGAGCAATGTTGACTGATTTCATCCAGGCCAATTTGTAACGACTCCACAAAGGAATAGACAATCGCAGCAACCAGAGTCGCACTGTCCACTCGTAGCTCACTTAAGATAATTGCGATTTCGATCGATTGAGTATAAAGTTCCGCTGAAAATCCGGTTGCAAAATCAGACTCGTGTGGCTGCTTACTGATGATTAGTTGACGAGTACGAACAAACAAATCTCGATCAAATTGGCCAGGATCATAGACGAGCTGCTCAAACCAGGCAATGGTTGAGTCGTCTTGCAGATCACTGGGTGGGGATATTTTTTTTACTTGTACCATTTTTAAAATTCTAAGTTTTAAATTACCCGTTACGAGAAAATAACAATGGTGAACCGTAGGATGAGTGCCAATCCATCAACTTCTCGTACCATTAAATTTTTGATGGGGGGGCACCCATCCTACCTCTCAAACAATGCAATTGATTCAACATGAGTCGTGTGCGGAAACATATCCATCACTCCGGCTTTGATCAACTTATAACCGGCCTTAACCAGTTCACCAGTATCCCGTGCCAGGGTTGCAGGATTGCAGGAAACATAAACAATTTTTTCAGGATTAATTTTGACGATATTGGCAATCACTTCTAACGCCCCACTTCTAGCCGGATCAATTAATACTTTATTGTACTGGCATTTCACCCAGTCTTTATCACTCAAATCAGCAGCTAGATCGGCTTGATAAAATTCAACGTTCTCTAATTTATTATGTGCGGCATTTTGGCTTGTTCGGTCAACCATTTCCTGAACGCCTTCAACGCCGACAACTTTTTTGGCCCTGGTTGCCAGCGGTAAAGTAAAATTACCGAGTCCACAAAATAAATCCAGTATATTATCCTCTGGTTGAACGTCTAATAAATCGATGGCCAAAGGGATCATTAGATTATTGATACTGGCATTAACCTGGGTAAAATCCAGTGGTTCCATCAGCATTTCCAAATTATATTCTTTTAGACGATAATTAAGCTGGGCATCTTTATCGTCTACCGGCCAGATCCTGTGTACCGTTTTAGGACCTTTGGGTTGCAGAAAAACAATCACCTCATGTTGTTTTGCAAACTCTACCCAGGCTGCATGATCTTTTTCAGAAAGAGGCTGTAAGTGTCTGATAAGCAAAGCAATTTTATCATCACCGCAGGCAACTTCTATTTGTGGGATAAATAGCCGACTATCCAGCCCATCAATCAATTGGCTCATGGGCGTAAATAATTCACTGACTTGCTCAACTAAAACCGGGCATTTTTCAATATCCGCTAAATAATTAGAATATTTTTCTCTAAAACCGATCAGAGTTCGCTCTTTTTTAATCACATAACGAACACCTAAACGAGCTTTGCGGCGATATCCCAGTAAATCAGCCTGCAATGGAGCAAGCCACTCTTTGGGCGTGGTATTGGCAAAATGCTCTAATTGTTCCGCTAAAATAGACTGCTTATGAGTAATTTGAGCGTCCGTTGATAAATGCTGCATACTACAGCCACCACAAACAGCAAAATGCTCACAAGGCGGTTCCACCCGCTGCTCATTAAGATTTTCAACACTGATGCTTCTGCCTTCATCAAACTTACCTCGCTGAAAGGTATACTGCATTTGTACTGTTTCACCGGGTAATGCGCGATCGACAAACACGGTTTTACCATCTATTTTTCCGACGCCCCGGCCTTCATGTGACAGAGAGTCAATAATGATTTCAACTGGTTCAGTGGGGAGTGGTTTACCTCTACGACTTCTTCTTCTCTTGGCCATTTAAACTCTACTTTTAAATTAACTAACAGAGCAACGTCCAGATTTGCTCTTAAAATTTATTTACTACATATGGAAAACAAGGCGCAATTTTACACTGATAGTTGTCATTTATCCTTAAATTAATATAACTATTAGCTTGTTTGGCATCACAGAAGGCCTTGAACTTTATAGTCAATGCCTATTTTGGATTGCACAGGCTGTTATTCTCAAGCCAGGAATTATGCTATATACTCTGACTAGCCGTTATAAGTCCCCACAAGGAGTCACATGAAAAACATCACTATAAAGATAAATGAGACTGTCATCACAGCTAACCAACCTGTTCATTGAAGACACTGAAAAAAATTTACATCCCCCATAAATTAACTTGCCTGATTATTGGTGTTTTTGTCGGTGCTTGCTGCTCAACAGCGACTTTAGCGATTGAAAAAAATAAATCTTTATTCGTATTTCACTCGGGACTCAAGCCTTCTGACTCGACTTATCTGACGTCTTTGTTGGTCGAGCTGAAACACAACATATCCGACCGTAAGATTAAAACCGCTGATATCAATGAGCTGAGTATCGCTCAATTAAAAAAACAACTGGAAGGATCTAACAACTGCGCACTGACGATTGGCCAACCAGCATTAGAAAAAATCCTCGCGACAAGAAATAAGACTCCAATATTTTCCACCTTGGTATCTCGAACTAATCTGGATAATTTAACCAATCGTTATTTCCGGTTAGGTAGCCGCGTGACTGGCATCTATCAGGAGCAATCCTTTAAACGCCAGCTGTTGCTTGGCCGAGCTATCAATAGTGACAACAAAAATATCGTGGTAATACTCGGCAGAAAAACTCGCTATTTTCTGGACGAATATCGGACCATTAGCCAACAGCAATCGCTCAAGTTATCTTTCGATATATTAAAACACCAGGAATCACCTCAACAGTCTTTCACCAGATTGGCAGAAGATGATGGTTTTCTGATTATTCTCAATGAAGAACAACAGTATTCACAGCAAGATCTTCAGTCACTGCTAATTACCAGTTATAAAAAACATATCCCGATGATAGGAAGCAAAACATCTGATTCTAAATCTGCGGCTCTGGCCAGTATATACACGCCTCTTAAAAGGCTGGCAAAAGACACTGCAACCGGGTTACAAGAAATGTGTGACGGAAAAAAGCTATCAAAAGCAAAATACAGCGAACACTTTGCGGTACTGATTAACCCACAAATTGCGGCCTATTTGGATTATGGCCATTTAGATGAAAAAAAATTAGCCAAAGCCGTTTATGCTTTAGAGCAAGCCGAGCAAAAATCAGCGACAGTAAAAAGCATATCGGAAAACAGTAATTCGGAAAATAATAGTTATGAATGATTGGGGAATAAGAGCACGCGTTATTCTATTAGCCATCATCCCTACCGGATTAGTCGCATTAGTGATGGGGGCATATTTTGTCGCTGCGCGAGTTCAAGATCTTAATGTGAATGTTCAAGATCGCGGCATGACTATTGCCAACTATCTGGCACAAACTTCTGAATACAGCCTGTTATCACGCAATTCTCAAACATTGTCGAGACTGGTGACTTCTGCCAGAGATGGCGATGATGACATTTTGGCGGTCGCTATTTTTGCAAAAAATAATTTATTGTTATCCAGTTCAGGTACCAAAGAACTGGTTTCTCAACTATCCCTGAATTCAAGTAAATTATTGCTGCAAACCAGTATTAATGAAATAACGAAAGGCTTTCTTGTCCGAGCGCCGATTGTCAGCCAACCAACCATCAGCAAACATGCTAGCCAACAAACGAATTCCGACTTACCTATTATTGGATATGTTGCGGTACTTATTACCAATAAAAATATCCAGTTACGACAATACCAAACTCTAGCCACAGCGTTCGTTATTTTATTGATTGGGTTAATTCTTGGCAGTATTCTGGCACAAAATATGGCTCGAAGCATCACCATTCCGATCATTCAACTTGCTAACGCGGTAAAACGGATCAAAGAAGGTCAACTAAAAGTAGCAATCAAAGCTAAAACCACCGGTGAACTCAGAACGCTGGTTGATGGCTTTAACGATATGAGCGACTCACTTTATGAAGCGCGAGAAGAAATGCAAATGGCTATTGAGCAAGCTACTGCAGACATTAATGCCACTGCCACCTCACTAGAAGAGCAAAACGTGGAACTCAATATTGCCCGGAAAGAAGCGATCGAAGCGAGTCGAGTCAAATCGGAATTTTTAGCCAATATGAGTCATGAAATTCGAACGCCAATGAATGGTGTGATCGGTTTTACTAATCTGCTGCTTCGTTCAGAACTCTCTAAAAAGCAAAAAGATTATCTGATCACAATTAAAAAATCTGCCAATGGGTTACTTTCAATCATTGACAATATTTTAGATTTTTCAAAAATCGAAGCAGGTAAAATGCAAATTGAGAACCGTCCATTCTGCATTAATGATTGCGTCGATGAAACCCTCAATTTATTAGCCCCCGCAGCGCAGGCAAAAAACATCGAAATCCTCGGTATTGTTTATCGAGACGTACCTGAATTACTTCTGGGTGATTCTGGACGTATTGGCCAAATCCTGACTAATCTTTGCAACAACGCCATTAAGTTTACCGAACAAGGAAGCATACAAATAAGGGTGATGTTAGAAGAAGAAACGGTCAACACCGCGCGATTACGAATCAACATCACTGATACTGGCGTAGGGCTAACCGAAAAGCAGCAAAAGGTACTCTTTCAGGCATTCACACAGGCTGATACGACAACCACCCGCCGCTTTGGCGGCACCGGGCTCGGTCTGGTAATTTCTAAAAAACTCGCAGAATCAATGAAAGGGAAAATTGGCCTGGAAAGTAAAGAAAATGTTGGCTCAACTTTCTGGTTTACTCTTGAACTAGAAAAAGACCTGAAAACAGTAGCAAAACCCAGTCTTGGTTTTCCAGGCAGGCGTGTGTTATTTCATGATGCAAATAATACCTCTCAGCTAGCAACTAAATATCGACTGGCTCGATGGGATACCTTAGTAGAAAGCTGCGATAGTCTGGCAGAGCTGATTGCGGCGGCAGAACTTTATGAAAAGCAGAAAAAAGACGTCCATCTTATTCTGGTTGGTGGAAATCTTCAGGAGCATCATAAAAAAGAATTGTTGGAGCTAAAACAAATATCTAACAAGCTCGATGCCCCTATGGCGGTACTAATAAATTCAAAAGAAGAAAAGAACATACAGCAATTTTCTGATTTAGGTCTAACCCGCTATTTATCTAAGCCGGTTACTAAACAATCTTTTTACGATGCTTTAATTCACTGGTTTAATATCGATGAACAAAATATCGCACAAAATAACCAACAAAAAACGAAACCGAATGAAGCAGGTAAAGCCGATATATTATGTGTTGACGATAACGAAGCCAATCTGAAATTGATCGATGCTTTTTTGGCTGATTTTTCTGTCGAGACTCAGTTAGCCAGTAGCGGTATGCAATCAGTTGAGTTGTGCAAAAAAACCGAGTTTGATTTGATTTTTATGGATATACAAATGCCAG
>JAUUYO010000077.1 GCA_030590405.1 Kangiellaceae bacterium | reverse complement strand
GGGCGCTTGCAAAGCGCCCCTACAAGGTTTCCTCTACACAGAGGCGTTTTTGCTTTTAACCGATCTTAAAAGTCAGACGCTTTTAGCTTGCTCTATAGCATTACCAATGTAGTTAGCAGGAGTTAATGCTTTTAGAGAATCCTTGACAGATTCAGGTAATTCTAACTGATCAACGAAAGCTTGCATTCCGGCTTGATCGACTCTTTTACCGCGAGTTAATTCTTTTAGTTTCTCGTAGGGCTTTTCGATCCCGTAACGACGCATTACCGTTTGGATTGGTTCGGCCAAAACTTCCCAGTTGCCATCTAATTCATCAGCCAGTGACTGTTCATTGACTTGTAATTTAGAAATACCCTTTAATGTTGCTTTGTAAGCAATCAGCGAGTGGGCAACCCCCAGGCCTAAGGTTCTAAGCGCGGTTGAGTCACTTAAATCTCTTTGCCAGCGAGAAATCGGCAGCTTTTGTCCCAAGTGAGTAAACAGCGCATTCGCAATCCCTAAATTACCTTCTGAGTTTTCAAAATCGATTGGGTTGACTTTGTGCGGCATGGTGGAAGAGCCAATTTCACCGGCGATGGTTCTTTGTTTGAAATGACCCAGCGCGATATAGCCCCATAAATCACGGTCAAAATCGATCAAAATAACATTAAAACGGCTGATCACATCAAAATATTCGGCAATATAATCATGTGGTTCAATTTGAGTGGTGTAGGGATTCCAGGTGAGTCCTAAGTCTTCAATAAAAGCTTGAGCAAATGCTGGCCAATCAATTTCAGGATAAGCAGAGATGTGAGCATTATAATTGCCGACTGCGCCGTTGATTTTTCCCATTAGCTGAACATTGCCAAATTGTGCTTGCTGGCGCTGCAAACGAGCGACAACATTAGCCATTTCTTTACCCAGAGTGGTCGGTGAAGCCGGTTGACCATGGGTGCGTGACATCATCGGGATTTCTGCAAATTCGCCTGCCAGATCGGCAATCGCATTAACCACTTCGTCTTGTTGGTTGCAAATCACGATGGCGGCTTCTTTAAGCATTAAAGAATAGGACAAATTGTTGATATCTTCGGAAGTACAGGCAAAATGGATAAATTCGCTTACCGCGTTGATCTCAGCACTTTCAGACGTTTTTTCTTTAAGGAAATATTCAACCGCTTTTACATCGTGATTCGTGGTGCTTTCAATATCTTTAACTCGCTGAGCATCGCCTAAGGAAAATTGGTTAATGATATTATCGAGTAACTGATGAGTCGGCTGACTAAAAGAAGGCACTTCGGCAATCTTGTCGCATTCGGCTAGTGCTTGTAACCAGCGAACTTCGACAGTCACCCGGTATTTGATTAACCCAAATTCACTAAAAATAGCGCGAAGTTCTTTGGTTTTACTCCCATAGCGTCCGTCAGCCGAAGATATAGCAGTTAATGCAGAAAGTTCCATGGAAGTTCCTCAAAAAAGTGGTCGTTAATAAATTTAGAATAATAGAGGGCGCATTTTACCCTATCTGATGGTTAAATGGCATAAGCTAAAGGGTCTAATAAGCAGATTTTAAATAGTGATCTTTTGCCAGGGTCTGTACTATATTTAAGTCACATTAAATCAAAAGATAAAAACCATTGAATTTTTTAAAAATATCTTTAATATTAACTACATAGAATCAAACTCAGGATCAGGATAATCGAATGAAAAAAATGATTTTTCCCCAGGCAGACCATTTTCAAATTCCTAAAGCTTTATTTATTGGTGCGTGGAAAGTCTGGTTTAAGCGTTTTGGAGAGCACGACAAATGGCGTAAAGGTAAAATGCCCCTTGGTCATAGCGACTTAAAATTGTACCAGATCCTCGAAGGTGGGGAGCGTTTTAGTATTGAAGTAACGGCCAGATTAATGGTGCCCTGGTCTTTTCGAGATACAGAGCAAGTCGATAAAGCTTTCTTTTTAATGAATCCCGATGTAATTCGAAAGACTAAACTAAGCGATGATTCCGAAGAATATGGCGTGAGGTTGACCGACCAGGCATTAGATTATTGGGATTCACTGACGTTTTTAGAACAGGATATGTTTGCAGCTTATGCTGAAGCCCGTATTCAAGCTGATATTGAATCACCTAGCAGCCATCCTGTTATAATTGATGATGCTGGGATCGACATGATCGGCGAAGATATTTATCCGCCAATGGTTCCAGATAAAAATGCAACGCCAGAAGAATATGCCAAAGCGCTGGTTGCCTGGATCGATGAAGATGTTTTTACCCCAATGTATCAGCGAGTTGCGGTGGAAGACTCGGTGAGCACCTGGCATGACCGTTTAGAACATTTCTTTTGGCCAAAACCAAGAAATGGCTTGATGCAAGTTTCCCATTCTGCCGATGCGCTAATGTATCGTGCCCAATTATTAGCTCAGGGAATCGATGATGGCAAAGAGTGGGATGATGAAGACAAAGAGCTGGCCGTTAAAATGGCGGAGGAAATATTTTTGCAGGCGGGTGTACCACAAAAAGATGTTAGCTGGCAGAATATTTATGAAGTGATTCGTTCAGCCATAAACAAGGATACTGAATCCAAAGCAAAAATGAATAGCGGTTGGTCATTGTTGGCGTCGTTTGCCACCCATTGGCTGAATAAGAAAGAGGGGCGTACTCCCATGATTTGCTGGAACAGCCGTGTTTCTACTTCGATCTTATCTCGGCTGGATTTCATATTGGTTGAAGCAGGACATGACAGCATTCCAGATTGCTTTAAAGCGCTTGGCACCATTCCAGGATGGGGCGGAACAAGACCAAGAGAAATGAGTCTGAAATGGCCAGACGGTTATCGTAGTTGGAAAACCGAAGTAAATGCCAGTGAGTTTGCTTATCTTATGGTTCAATGTTTGAACACTGAAAAGAATGAAGATGGCTCATTAAAATATGCGCAAATGCCGATCCCTACAGGGGGCAGGGCACCTTGGTCGATGCAAGGGGTTCAACTGGTGTTATTTTCGGATGGGTATTAAAAGCAGCCAGGAGTTGTGAGTCTCGGGTGACGAGTGAAATAATTAGCGAAGCTGGAGCTAAAAAAAGGGTTCAACCAATGTTGAACCCCTTTTTTGATCGAGTATTTACTAAACTCTTAGTGGTTTACCAACCACACTGCCTTTCTTTATTTTGCTCATCTAACCAGGTTTTGAGCGGTGCAAAATAGTCAATAATTGCAGTAGCATCCATTTCTCTTTGACCAGTCATTGCTTCGAGCGCATCTTGCCATGGCTTGCTTGCACCCATTTCCAGCATCGCATTTAATTTGGCGCCAGCTTCTTTATTGCCATAAATTGAACAACGGTGAAGCGGACCTTCATTGCCTGAAATTTTACAAAGTTCACGATGGAATTGGAACTGTAAGATACGAGCTAAGAAATAACGAGAGTAGGGAGTATTACCCGGAACATGGTATTTAGCTCCCGGATCAAAGTCGCTTTCGCTTCTTTCAACAGGTGCTTTAACGCCTTGATATTTCTCGCGTAAATCCCACCAGCCTTTATTATACTGATCCGTTGGAATTTCACCGCTAAATACTCCCCAACGCCATTTATCAACCATTAGACCAAAAGGTAGGAATGAAACACCTTCCAGGGCTTTTTTCATTAAAAATGGCAAATCACCAGAGGCATCGGGTTCTTCATCAATTAAACCAATTTCTTTCAAGTATTTAGGCGTGATTGAAAGCGCAATAGTATCGCCAATGGCTTCATGAAAGCCATCGTTTGCACTGCTTCGATACAAGAAGTCCTGCTTTAGATTGTAAGCGCGTTGGTAAAAATTATGACCCAACTCATGATGAATGACTGAAAAGTCTTCGCCGGTTTTTTTGATGCACATTTTAATCCGGTAATCGGTGGTGCTCAAATCCCAGGCGCTGGCATGGCATTGCACATCGCGATCTTTTGGTTTGGTAAATAGTGATTTTTCCCAAAAAGAGTCAGGCAGCGGGTCAAATCCAAGTGATTTAAAAAAGTTTTCTGCAGTGCGAACCATTTCGATTTCGCTGTATTGTTTTACCTTTAATCTTTCTGTGAGGTCAATCGCTGGAGTCTCAGTTTTTGGAGCAACGTCATCATAGATATTTTCCCAACTCTGCGCCCACATATTACCCAGCAAATGCGCAGGGATTGGTTCGCTTAGAGAAACAACATCGTCACCGTATTTTTGATTAAGTTTGGCTCTAACATGGCATTGCAAGGAATCGTACAAAGGTTTTACCTGACCCCAAACGCGATCCATATCGGCCGCAAAAGCGTCGGCAGGCATGTCGTACTTTGAACGCCATAACGCGCCGGTGTCAGTGTAACCTAGCTCTTTTGAGCCTTCATTAGCGATTTCTACCATACGTTGATAGCTGGTTTTCATTTGTGGTGAAACCTTTCGCCAGTTAACCCAGGCATTTAATAGAGCGCTTTCATCATCTGAGTTGGCCAAGGTGTCGGTCAGCTTACCCAGAGTGAAACATTCGCCATTTTCAGTACAGCCTTTGGCGTAGGTAGCATCGAGTTTAGCGGTTATTTTTGATAGCTCTGCTGTTTTTGCATCATCAGAAGGAGCGGGGAGTACCAGGCCTTGTTTTAGAGCGTCCAGTTTTCTACGAGTATCAAAATCGAGTTTTATCGTGTCAAATTTTTGTGCGCCAATGGCGAGTTGCACACTTTTTTTGGTTGCTTCTTCACCGGCTTTTGCGGCAAGTGCATTGGTATCATCGGTAATAAAGTTAGCTTGCACCCAAAAAGCTTTGCCAGTTATTTCGTAGTCTTCGCTTAAGGATTTTTCGGCGTTAGCCACATATTGCCTGGCATCGGCTGCGGTGATCACAGGTGCTTTTGGCTCAGCAGCCTGTTTTTTGTCCTGGCTGGGTTGGCAGGCGATGGATAAAGCGCTAAGGCACATGACCGTTGCTAACCGGATCAAATTTGGCTTAAACGGGTCAGTTTTTTCGAGTTTTAGAGGTGTTTTCATTTTCATACCTTTGTTGGACAGGCTTCAAAAACTACCGAAACCTTAGATCAATTAATTTCAAAAATTTTAACTGGCAAAGGATAACGGGCTTAACTGGGCTTCTCAAGTGATAAATAGCTATTTATTTCTAATTTATCCATAAAAACAGAGTCAAGCCCAGATCTGTCATGGCCAGCCTTATTTTTTCCATTTTCATTGAATGCGACCGAAATCACCGAAATCACGGCTGGATGTTGGAACAATCATTCGGTTTAGCTTTTATAGATGCTGTAGATCAAGAAGGGGGCACTTATTTACTAAAAATGCAGTGTATCCTGTGATTTGAACTTGCATATAGACTACCTACTAAGTACTATCCACGCTGCTTAAAAAAGCATTAACCGATAGGGTTTTTGACGAGAATTCGGAAAATATCGCGGAATGCCTGTGGTCTTGCGAGATAAAAAGTTTTGGGGATTTTGTTTATATTGAGAAGTTGCTGGAAATAAAAATGTGGTTCCAGGACTTAATTGTGATGCTATTGAACAATACCGTACGCCGTTATATACGATTATTAGAGACTAATATTTGTTGAAAAGGGTGGCAACTCGGCAGCTTGAAACTCCAACAAAAAAAGAAAAATTTAAACAAGAATTAAAATATTGGAAGAAAAATATGAAGCCATTGAAAAATAAAATAATAGCTTGCTTAGGGATGTTAATACTTGGAACGACTCTTATTGGCACTGCGACAGCGGCAAAGTATGATACGACATTTTCGGTCAATCCGTCTTCTAAAACATGCACTATCCCTCAGTCCTCTTCTGACGGAACATGTAATTTTACTTTTACATGGACCACGAGGGCTGATGATTACGGAACTGCATCTCCCTTCCGTGAGCTATATATAGGTGGGACAGCTGTTCTTTCAGGATACACAGGTACCTTTTCGCATACGGCAACAATACCAATCGGTACCGTAAATTATAATTTAGCCTATTCAAGTTACAACGGCTCTGTTACCGTCATTCGCGAAGACTACATACCACTTTTTTCTCATAGCTCTTCCACCCACAACACTATTACCGGTGATTTTAATGGGGATGGCGAATTTGAGAATTATTTTCAGCCTAAAACAAAAGGTTCTATTGGCGGCTTGATGCCTGTTGTATCAAATGACTTTTTGGATTCCAGTATTCATAAATCTTGGACAACCTCCCATCCTCAGATTTCTGCAATACAAGATTGGAGCGAGGAAAGTTACGCGGCCTTTAGTGGTAACTTCAACTCCAACCCTGGCGATGAATTATTATTACTCGGCACTAAACAAATCATATTACTTCATGGCGATATTATTACGCCTATCACTATTTTTCAGCCAGTGGATAACGCTATTGTTTCGTGGAATAGCAGTCATGTAGCTAGTCATAGTGAGTTTGCTTTTGATGCCAACCCAGCTGATTTTGTTGTTCATATTGGTGATCTAACAGGGGATAGTTATGATGAAATTTTCCTGCAAGGGAAATCCAAAGGTAGCACTTCTTATATATTAAGCAGAACAGGTACTTTAATCCAAACCATTACAAATGGTTATAGAAATATGGATTGGTCTGCGGCATCTTATTCGATTAACCTTACTGGTGGAAATATTGTATTAACAGCACTGACTACGGCTGATGATGACAATGTTGCTTATACTAATAGTAGTGGGGTGATTACGAGTTTACAGACGGCTGTCACTAAGCCAACGATTTCTAGTGCAAGCCAAAAATATGTTTTTGAGGGCCAGTATTATAGCTTTATTCCTACCTATAACAGCAGCGCTAGCAGTGTGACATTTTCAGCATCTGGGAAACCTGCATGGTTGAATTTGAATGCCTCAACTGGTGAGTTAAGTGGTACACCTTCATTGTCCGACACAAATAAATCACATACGATAGTTTTAACAATCAAAGAAAATAAAAGTCATACAGTTAGCGTTTCAAAAACTATAAATATAGAAGTTGCTGAGTCATTCCAGATTAGTCAAACGGGCTATACCGTTTACCAAACGGCTGACGGGACTTTGTATCTGGTTTCTGATAATGGTGTGGATGTTTATAAAATTGTTGATGATAACGAAGGAAGTGTTGTATTGAAAAGCTCTATGGCTGAATTTAGTGAGGCAAATGCAACACTGTTAGATGGATATCGTGTACAAAATGTAGATTACAATGGCGATGGAAATACTGATTTATTGATATCTCCACCACTAAATTCAGAGATGGAAACTTATGTCATAAACGATATAAACAGCCTGTACCATAATGTCACATACTCGACACCAGGACCGCTATTGATTGAAACGCCTGAACGCGATCTGGTTTCTGATGCCATTGGCGCAATAAGTGGCAGTTTCAATGTCGATGAAGGTGGACAAGCAAACTATAGCATTCCTATTTATACACCAGTGGGGGTCGCTGGAGTAACTCCCTCACTGAGTTTAAATTATAACAGTGGTGCTGGTAATGGAATTGCTGGCGTGGGATGGAATATAGGCGGCCTGTCAGCTATTAGCCGTTGCCCTAAAAGTTTATTGATTAACGGTGAAAGAGGCTCCGTTAATTTAGATAGCAATGATCGTTTCTGTCTTGATGGTCAACGGTTGGTCTTAGTTTCAGGTGTTTATGGTGAGCCAGGTTCTGAATATCGTACTTATCCTGATTCAAAAACGAAGGTGACTGCAATAGGCACTGCTGGTGATGGACCAAAATATTTCAAGGTATGGCGCAGTGATGGTTCATACAATCAATATGGTTCGCAGGAATCTTCCAGGTTAAGAGCAAATGATGGTAGTGACAATATCCGTGATGTAGTTGCTTCATGGTCACTATCGTATTCAGAAGATCGCTATACGAACCGTATTTTTTATTACTATGATAAAGATGAAACTACGACATCATCTTATCTTGAACGAGTTAGTTATGCGGCTGGTCAAGTAGAAATTAGTTTTCAATATGAATCCAGGCCCGATCAACGGGTGGGTTACTTTCAAGGTGGAAAGACCGCTCTATTGGAAAGGCTAAGGAGTATACAAGTTAATGATCAAAACAAGGAAGTCCGTCTGTACGATCTTGCTTATGAGTTAAGTGATAGTGAGCAAAGTCGATTAGTGAGTATTACAGAAAGTAAAGACGGTGTTAGTTTACAGCCGACTACTTTTGATTGGTCAGACGCTGAGAAGGGGATTGTGAAAGATAACGATTATAATCGAACGTCTATATCTTTTTCTGCAATAGGAATGAAGAATATTAATTTGGATGATGATTTTATACCTGAAAGTTATATCTTGCACGCTAGCGGAAGACGGCTAGGATTAAATTTGTTCGAGTATGCAGGTGCTGGTATCAGTATGACCTATCAAAACTTATGTGCTCAATATACTCCTGATTTTGAAGCGCTCCACCTGGGGATTTCTTCGGATATATTTCCTTTTGATTTAAATGGCAATGGTGTAGATGATTTACTAGTCGTTGTTTATGAGCTTAAAAGTATTTCAAGTGAGAAGAAACAAATCACCTGGTACGATGAAGAAAACAACATAACTTATGATGTATATGATTATGAAACGGTCTGGGATTTAAATTTATATGCGATATTCAATGATAATGCTTGCTCAGGAAATATTAACGCTCAGTTCTTAGCTAGTATTGAAACTGGCGCAGTTGGTTATGGCGACCCAAGAGATTTCTTATCATTAAATAGTGTGAGCGGTCTGAAGATTGATGATATTTATTTTGGTGATATTGACGGCGATCACTTACCTGATTTAGTTTATGAGAAGGATGATAAGGCTTTTGTTCGTTACCACTTAGTCGACAGTGCTACTTCAATTAATTCCTTTTCTGATGAAGTACAATTACTGGCATTAGATATAAACAATAATGAAGTATCGATTGATAAGGTTTCTAATAATCGGAGTGCGGATTTCAACGCGGATGGTCGTTTAGACATACTACTGCGAAGTAATGGCGTTTGGTCTTTATATTTAGCGAGTACTAGTAATAATGGTGATGTCATATTTAAAGAGCATGTTGTTTTAGGCGAATTAGGCGGACATAAAAAACCTAATTTCCAAATTGTTGATATCAATAGTGATGGCCTATCGGATTTAGCCTATATAGATGCTTCGGAAGGGGAATGGCAATATAGTCTTTACACAGGAAAAGAGTTTGTCGGCCCTTTTACCACTCATGTGAATAAAGGTAAGTCGATTTGGTTTTTAGATCATAATGAAAATGGAAAAAAGGAGGTCGTTTATGTGCAGGGAGCGCGAGTCAAATATTCGGAATATGTTTTTAATAATTCTATCGGATTCTTTCCAAGTTCAAGTAACAACTTGGGCGGGGGAGATGGTCTCATTGGAGACTTTATTGCTTTAGTCGATTTAAATGGTGATGGTAGCATTGATATTCATTCTGTTGAAATTAAACAGCACACTCTCAAAAGTGATGATTACGAAAACTATGTTAATATCAATAAAACACCTTTTGAAATTCGTGATCGTATTACAGCAATTGGCAATGGTCTAGGTAACATTACTAATGTCGATTATCGTTTATTAACCGACCCTGAGGCCGCAGAACTTTATGAAGCCAACACTGGTTGGTATATTGAAAATGGTTATGTAGTACATCGCCAGCACGGTCATATGGCGGTCGTTGAACAAGTAGAAAGTTCGGCCCCTTCTCACACTGACGCAGATAATAAAAATGGTATTAGTTATCGTTATGGTAATTATAAAACTCATGTGATGTATGGTGGGTTAGGTTTTGAATGGTTAGAAACGACCGATTTGCAAACCGGTATAATTACTCGAACGACTTATCATCAGACCTTTCCTCACATTGGACAACCTCAAAAGACGGAAGTGTGGTAAGGGAATTTTGAAACTTTAAATGACACCTCTCGACAAACACGTTTAATGAGTCAGGCCACTAGCGACTATGAAACCAAAGTAGTCGGCCAATATCTTAAAGCCGATGGAACCCAGGCCGATTTGATTTTCCCTTACCTTTCTATTTCCCATGAACAAGGATGGTACTTTGACTTAGGAAGTAAGCAGCAACAAAACAAAATCAGTCAAACAGTCAGTACCTTCGAATACAATAATTCAGGTTACCAGGTAGAGAGTAATATTTATAACTGCCACGGTTACACGGTTAACTGTGATAACTTGACTAATTTAAAACGCATACAAACAGTGAGCGGTTATTATTTAGATGACATTAATGATTGGATATTGGGTCGCCTAGAAAAAACGACCGTTTCGCATTACCTTGAAGGTCAAGTAACTCGTAACCGAGTAAGTGCTTTTAAGTATGACTGGCAAACCGGTATCCTCACTGCTGAAGAAATCATGCCTGACAGTATTGATGTGACGGAGTATTTACGGACAGAGTATGAACATGACAGTTTCGGCAATACGATTCGTCAGGCGACTTGTAGCTATGGTGTTACCTGTTCGACTGACCCTGAAGATAAAATCAATGACCTGTATTATATTCATAGAGTAAATCATTCTGAGTATGACTCTATTGGTCGTTATATAACTAAAAATTTAAATGGTTATGGCCAGGTGACAAGTGAGATTGTTTCCAGAAATGAATTAGGCCAGCCTTACATTGTTAAAGATATTTTTGGTAATGAAAACCGTTCTTTTTCAGGGACGTTTGGACAGTCTTATTTTGGCTCAAGCGCAGATGGTAACTGGAATATTAATATTGCCCGTTTGTGTACTGAAGTCGTTTGTCCTTCAGGGGCTATTAGCAAAGTGACTAGCTCCTCTGCTAATGGTTCAAGTAGTTCTGTTTATAAAAATGCATTAGGTCAAACACTGAAAACCGAAACGTCAGGTTTTGATGGGCGTTTAGTCATTCAAGAGAGTCGTTATAATGACAGGGGGCTTTTATACCAATCTTCTCAGCCTCACTACCAGGGTGATGCTGTTTATTGGACAGAAACTGAGTACGACAACCTCAATCGTATCAAGTTGGTAACCTATCCCGATAAAGGTGTGAGCAAGACCTTTTATGAAGGTTACGACTCAAGCCGACTTGCGTTAAAAACCCGTGAGAGTAATCCTTTCTATCAAAATAAAATTGAATACAAAAATGCTTTGGGCGAACTGATTGAAGCCGTGGATAACGACGGTAACAGCTTAACTTATTCTTACAGTGTCTTTGGTGAATTAACGCATGTTTATTTAAATAGTATTGAGCAGTCCAGTATTGGTTATGATGACCTTGGACGAAAAATCTCTATGCGTGATCAAGATAAGGGAGGGCAAAACAATGAAGACTGGAACTATACTTACAATGCTTTGGGGCAACTAGTTGAGCAAGCCGATGCTAAAGGACAAAAACAATCAACTTACTATGACAGAGCGGGACGCTCTATTCGCAAGACAAGTTATGATATTAATAGTGACCTGGTAAGAGATGAGCGTTGGAATTTTAACAATACGCTCGTTGTGACAGGAGCAATTAGTCAGCTTCTTCAACAATATGATGAGCTGAATGATGAGCTAGTGGTGGAGCCGGGTTATGACTACCTGGGACGTAACTATTTAACCGAAACTACTATTGCGAACACCGTTTTTACCAACATAACTCAATTCGATCCAATTGGTCGTGCTTACATGAACATTGATGCGAGTGGCGAAGGAACTCAAACGTTATTTAATTCGCTAGGGTATCCCACGGCTACTATAGACCTTAACTCTGATCTCGCTTATCAAACGATTCAAATTATGGATGCCTATGGCAATGCCACCGATGTTATTTTAGGGAATGGTGCTAATCAGATAAGAGTTCATAATGATAAGACAGGGCGTTTAGTCTCAATTGACACGACTCGTTCTAGTCAAATTATTCAGTCTCTGTACTATAATTGGGACGTGATAGGTCGTTTACGAGAGAGAGTTGATAATACTCATTCAGCAAACAGTCAATCAGAGATATTTGATTACGACAGCTTAAATCGTGTCACTGATGTCAATGGTGAGAATCGTTATACCTATGACGAAAAAGGTAATATCACATGGAAAAAGGGGGTTGGCGATTATACTTACGGAGAAACTTGTAATGGTATTCAAGCTGGACATCATGCGGTGACAACTGCCAACAATGCCAGCTATTGTTATGATTTAAATGGTAATATGCTCAGCGGTGATAGCCGCACAATGGAGTACAACACATTTGACAAAGTGAACCGTATTACCAAAGGCAGCCACACGACAGAGTTTGCTTATGGGCCAAATCGTTCACGCTACAAGCGAGTCGACTCAAATACTCAAGGTATTACGACCACTTATTATCTTGGTGGGGTTGAATACATTATTAAGCCCGATGGTAGTATCACTCACCGCAGAAATATAGGCGGAGCAGTCGTTGCAAAGTCTAGTAGCGGAAGCCAGGTCCATTATTTACACCTCGATCATTTAGGCTCAACCGATGCGATTACTGATGCTAATGGTACCGTTGTACAAAACTTTAGTTTTGATGCCTTTGGTGAAAAACGCCAGAGCACTAATTGGGATACTATTTTAAGCACAGCTATTTACGGACCATCGGCCATTACTTCTTTTGGTTATACGGGCCATGAAATGGTTGATGAAGTTGGTATTATCCACATGAATGGTCGCATTTATGATCCTGGGCTTGGGCGTTTTATGCAAGCAGATCCCATGATTGATGGCGCGACCGATTCGCAAGGGTACAATCGGTATACTTATGTAAGAAATAACCCACTGGCTTACACCGATCCAACCGGCTTTTTAAAGACAACCTCTTTCCTGAGGCGAACAAGAAAACTATTAAATCGAGCGACCTTTGGAGCAATAGAGAAAGATTGGTTTAGGCCAATCGCTAGTATTGGTTGTATGTTTACAAATGCTGCAGCGCCAGCTTGTATGGCGGCCGTCGCAGGTGCAACCACAATTAGTGGTGGTGGTAACTTATCAGATG
>JAUUYO010000259.1 GCA_030590405.1 Kangiellaceae bacterium | reverse complement strand
GCACTTCAAATTTTATCCAAAACCTTTGATGATTTCATTCGACGGTTATTGGCCAATTCGTCGATTGATCCAGCATTACTTAACGTGGAAATTACTGAAAGCATTTTAATCGAAGATTACAAAGCAGCCACCAATTTCGTGCGCGAACTAAAGTCTATAGGGATTAAAATCTATCTGGATGATTTTGGTACAGGGTATTCTTCACTAAGCTATTTGCATCAATTTCCTTTTGATGTGATAAAGCTGGACAAGTCCTTTATTGATGCGATGGATATGAGTGTTAAGAATTTAGCCATTGTTGAATCGATTGCTTCGATGGCTAATAATTTACAAATAAAAATCGTCGCAGAAGGGATCGAAACCGAAGAGCAGTTAAATAAGTTGACCAATTTTTCTTATCACTATGGACAAGGATATTTTTTTGAAAAACCAATGCCGCTGGCAGATTTGGTCGAGTTAGTTTGCAACAGTCAAAAAAATTATAAGGAATAAACATCTTATTAAGAAACATCTGATTAAGAAAAAAGCTATTTTTACAGTTTGGCTAAGTTATTAGCAAGAATTTTTTGATAATTGTGCCATCGTTGCTCGGATATAAGCCCTTCTTTTACCGCTTTGACTATCTCGCAACCCGGTTCATTAATGTGTTTGCAGTCCCGGTATTTGCAACTGCCTAAAAAGGCGCGAAATTCACAAAAGCCTGAAGCGATCTGATTGATATCCATATGCCACAAGCCAAATTCCCGAATGCCCGGCGAATCAATAATAAAACCATCTTTGATGGATTGACCGGATAGGCAAAAAAGTTGAGAAGCGGTGGTGGTGTGCTGGCCGAGCCTGGAATTTTCAGAAATCATTTTAGTCGCGAGTGATTCTGATGGAAATAACCAATTGATCAGGGATGATTTTCCGACCCCGGACTGTCCTACCAAAATACTCGAATGCCCGGCCGCTGCTTGCATAAAAGTCGCTTTTCCTAAATTATCTTTGGTACTGATTTTTATGATTGGATAACCGAGCTTGCGATAAAGATCAAGTTGTTGCTCGATCGATTGCGCTTTTATTTCTGCCGACAGATCCCATTTGTTGGCAACAATGGTGATATCGATACCGGCATTTTCAATCGCAATTAAATAACGGTCCAGTAAGATCGCAGAAAAATCCGGTAACGGGGCAACTAGAATAAACACCCGATTGATATTGGCGACAACTGGTTTTACTCCTTGATGCGGGGAGGGCCGCTGAAGAAGAGAGTCTCGGCTGCCAATCGACTCGATGACCCCCTGATTATTGGGGGCTAAACGAAATGTAATCCGATCTCCAGGGACTGGCGCGCCCAGGTGTTGCCGTAAAAAGCATCGATAAGTTTGGCTGGATTGTTGGTCTAACACATCGGCTTGTTCGCCATAGCGAGACACCATTACGCCTTCGCGCTGCTCTCCCAAATGGCCGAGTTTCGCCAATGCTTTTTGCTCAGAGACTTTTTGTTTCTGAGTTTTGGCTATCTGCCGTTTTTGCTGTTGGGTTAATTTATCTCTTTTTGCCAAAATTTTATTCCAAAATGCTAATCCAAAATGCTAATCCAAAATGAAAATTCCGAGGATTTATCTTCGATTGATAATTGATCTGCATTTTATCACAAGTTTGCTCTCGAACAGTTCGCTAATTTCCTGCTAGACTTACACTACTAACTGACAAGGGAATAACCCGATGAAAAATTCAACTAACTTGATATGGATCGACCTGGAAATGACTGGTCTGGATCCCGATAAAGAAAAAATTATTGAGATCGCGACAATTGTTACCGATAAAGACTTAAATATTCTGGCAGAAGGCCCGATGATGGCGGTCAGCCAACCTAAATCTTTATTAGATTCTATGGATGAGTGGTGTACCCAACACCATGGTGATTCTGGATTGACGCAAAGAGTACTCGATACCGACATCACTGATGCGATAGCAGAAAAAGCCACCATCGAGTTTTTGAACGAGTGGATCGAGCCGGGTAAATCCCCGATGTGTGGCAATAGTATCGGTCAGGATCGACGATTTCTGATCCGGTATATGCCCGAATTATCAGATTACTTTCATTATCGAAACATCGATGTGAGTACTTTAAAAGAATTAGCGGTTCGTTGGAAGCCGCAAATTCTCAAGGGATTTAGCAAGCAAAACAAGCATTTGGCGCTGGATGATATACGAGAATCTATCCAGGAGCTTGGCTATTATCGAGAGCATTTTTTAAATTTACAGTGAACGGTCACTCAATGAACAGTCACTCAATGAACAGTCATTCAATGAACAGTCACTCAATGAAAAAATATCCGCTGGAACCTGCTGTCGCGCTATATTGCACCGAGCAAATTAAAGATATTGAGCGAAGGTTTGCCGAGCAATCGTCGGCGGGCACCTATTCGTTAATGGAAAAGGCCGGAGCGATTGCGTTTCAGCAGCTAACCGCCAATTGGCGTGAGGCGCGAAAAATTCTGGTGGTGACTGGCAAAGGCAATAATGCAGGAGATGGTTTTGTATTGGTGAAGCTGGCCGCCGAGCAGCGCTTCAAAGTTTATTTATGTCATTTAGCCGATCCCGATGAACTCTCCGGTGATGCGCTAAAAGCTTACCATCAAATACCGCATAGAGTGGTTGATAAAACCAATATTAATGAAGTCACTTTGTCTCAGTTTGATGTGATTGTTGATGCAATGCTTGGCACTGGTATTCAAGGTAAACTAAGAGAGCCCTATCTCTCGACCGTTAAGCGGATTAACGCTAACAAAGTTCCGGTTTTATCCATCGATATTCCCACCGGAGTTGAAGCAGATACTGGCTTTGTCCACAATGAAGCGGTTCGCGCGAATATTACCACCACCTTTGTTGGACATAAAAAAGGGCTGTATACCGGTGATGCGGCCAGCTATCGTGGCCGGGTGAAATTATTTACCTTAGGCATTCCTGAGCGTTTTTATGAAAAACATGAATTCCATTTATTTTCGCAAAACTGGTTTAGTTTAAAACATTTGCTAAAACCCAGAGCAATGACCTGTCATAAGGGGCTGTTTGGTCACACCGTTGTCATTGGCGGTTTTGAGGGAATGTCAGGAGCCGCTATTTTAGCTTCAACCGCAGCCGCTCGTTGCGGGAGCGGGTTAACCTCGGCCTGGGTTGGCGAGCAATGCGCCGCATCCTTGGTCAACTATACTCCTGAAGTGATGGCGCGCAGCGTAGAGCAATCAGACATTCCCTCGCTTGCATCGACTCAATTTTCCAGCACAAAAACATTGGTTGTTGGCCCTGGTTTAGGACAATCTTCCTGGGCAAGTACCTGGCTAGAAGCCATATCAACCGATGACAATAGCAAAAACAGTGCTCAAGTGTGGGATGCCGATGCGCTCAATTGGTTAGCGGTCCAGCCTACATCACATAAAAACAAATACAACGCGGCTCGAATTTTAACCCCTCATCCAGGTGAGGCGGCGAGATTGCTGGGGATAACGACTGATTCTGTCAATCAAGATCGTTATTTAGCGGCACAAAAAATAGCTGAAATTTACGGTGGGGTTTGTGTGCTAAAAGGCGCTGGGACGATTGTTGCTGATGATAAAGGATTTCAAGTGGTTTGTCCGGTCGGCAATCCTGGTATGGCCAGTGGCGGGATGGGCGATGTGCTCGCGGGTATCACCGGGGCATTGCTGGCACAAGGGTTTAGCTTGATGAATGCTGCTATATTAGCGGTTTGTATTCATGGTGAGGCGGCGGACAAAGCGGCCGGAAAGGGGGCTTTTTATCGTGGTTTGCTGGCCAGTGATTTGTTTGAGCATTTGCCAACATTGTTAAATCCTTAAAAACTGAAAGGCTAAAATTAAAGGCTAAAATTAAAGGCTTTGGTGAAAGTTTTTTAGTTGTTAATCTTTTCTGTAATAGGCTTGGAATGATAAAATAAGCGCGAATTTAATCCCATTTAGCAGGTTTTTGTGAAATTTCATCTTAACAACGAGCAATCAACCCTCGATTTTGGCGCTAAATTAGCCTTGAAACTACCTGAAAGGGGGCTTGTATTTTTGCACGGCCCGTTAGGTGCCGGTAAAACAACGCTGGTCAGAGGGATATTGAAAGCGTCTGGACATATGGGCAGTACTAAAAGCCCAACCTATACATTAGTCGAACCTTACCAATTACCCCATCGAAAATTCTATCATTTTGACCTTTATCGGATCGCCGATCCAGAAGAGTTGGAATATATGGGGTTTCGTGATTATCTGGATGAAAAGGCGCTATGTTTAATCGAATGGCCAGAAAAAGGCGGCGATTTCCTGCCGAAAGCCGATCTAGAGTTGAGTTTAGGCTATGAAGGGGAGCAGAGAAGTATTAAACTTAAAGTGAATAATCCTGAGTGGTCAGTCTTTTTGGATTTGAGTCCGTTTTTTTAGAATCAGATGTTTTTTTAGAGTCAGATATTTTTTAGAGTCAGATATTTTTTTAGAGTCAGATATTTTTTTAGAGTCAG
>JAUUYO010000094.1 GCA_030590405.1 Kangiellaceae bacterium | reverse complement strand
GTCTCGTATTCGCACCAAACTATTAAAAGATCACAATATAGATACCGTGATTGGTTTACCCGCTAACTTATTTTTCTCAACAGGTATTCCAGTTTGTATTTTGGTGTTAAAAAAGTGTAAAAAGTTTGACGATGTTTTATTTATCAATGCAAGTGAACACTTTGAAAAAGGCAAGCGACAAAATAAACTACTGCCAGAACACATCGATAAAATAATAGACACCTACCAATATCGTAAGGAAGAAAAACGTTATTCCCGCTGCATATCCATGGAGGAAATTGAGAAAAACGATTTTAACCTTAATATTTCGCGCTATGTGAGTACCGCTAAACCCGAACCTATTATTGATATTGCAACCGTCAATGCTCAGTTAGTTGGTTATGAAAATGATATTGTTAACGCAACCAATAAACACAATGAATTTCTTAAAGAGCTTGGGCTGGATCTTTTACCTGTTGGTAAGGAAGAAAGTTAATGTCTATTCCAAAATATAATGAAAGAAAAGCAATATGAAGAATGCCCAAAAAGATAAATATTACAAGGAAGCCAGAAAGTGGCTTGAGTCACTTTACAATGGGCTATCCAAAACGGGGCAAGAAGATGCCATACTTAAAGAGTTTCTTAATGGCTTTCTCTATGCGGGTATTATTACCGACATAGTCACGCAGGACGAATTAGAAGCTTTTATTGATGAAATTAATCAAGAAGTCTTCGGTATGACCTTAGCAGAGAGAAAAAATAAGAAACGCCTTGAAGCCGATCTTGAGAAAGACTTTGAAATACCCACTTTTGAGCGTCAAGGTATCAAATTAAACCTTTAAAAACTCCTATTAGCACTGTCAAAATTCAACAAGTTACTAATTGAACAAATTGCCCTAAAGGGTGCCATATAGGTGCCACACAAGAAAAAGGCTAGCAACCACTAAGGTTCTAGCCTTTTAAATATGGTAGCAAGGAGTGGAGTTGAACCACCGACCCCATCATTATGAGTGATGTGCTCTAACCAGCTGAGCTACCTTGCCATAATTTGGAAATTTCAAACAATTCTTGAATACTTTGGTCAAGACTCAAGAGGCGCGTATTTTCCAGTTTAGCGGCCTGTTTGTCAACAGATACTCCGCTAAATAACATAATTTTTATACATTAAACCTGAAATGCATAACATCGCCGTCTTTGACTAAATAATCTTTGCCTTCTAAACGCCATTTTCCGGCTTCTTTTGCGCCAGCTTCACCTTTAAATTCGATAAAATCATCATAAGCGATCACTTCGGCGCGGATAAAGCCTTTTTCAAAATCGCCGTGGATCACGCCTGCTGCTTGCGGAGCAGTGGCATCCACCTTAACCGTCCAGGCTCTTACTTCCTTCACACCAGCGGTAAAATAGGTCTGTAAATGAAGCAATTCATATCCTGAACGTATCACCCGATTTAAACCCGGCTCATCGAGTCCCATCTCATCTAAAAACTCGGTCTGTTCATCTGCGTCCAAACCGGCTATTTCTGACTCCATAGAAGCGCAAATGGCAACTACCGTGGCGTTCTCTTTAGCAGCCAGCTCTGTGACCAAATCCAGAAAAGGGTTATTCTCAAAACCATCTTCACTGACATTGGCAATATACATGGTCGGCTTGCTGGTGATCATTTGCAGGCCCTTGATGGTTTTTAATTCATCTTTATCCCAATCACCGGCGCGGATCGGTAGGCCATCGTCTAATAGAACTTTAAATTTTGTTAGCAATTCCAATAATGCTTTGGCTTCTTTATCGCCGCTTTTGGCAATTTTTGTATTGCGAAGGATTTGTTTATCAACTGATTCAAGGTCAGCAAGCGCTAACTCGGTATTGATGACTTCAATATCATCAAGCGGGTCGATTTTATTTTCTACATGAATAACATCGTCATTTTCAAAACATCTGACTACGTGGGCAATGGCATCGGTTTCACGGATATTGCCCAGGAATTGATTGCCTAGCCCTTCTCCTTTAGAAGCGCCTTTGACCAGTCCGGCAATATCGACAAATTCCATGGTGGTGGGTAAAACCCGCTCTGGTTGAACGATTTCTGCCAATGCATCTAAACGAGGATCTGGCATGGGCACTATGCCAGTGTTTGGCTCAATAGTACAAAAGGGATAATTTTGTGCATCGATGCCAGCATCGGTTAATGCGTTAAATAAAGTTGATTTGCCGACGTTAGGTAGGCCGACAATGCCACATTTAAAACCCATGGTTTTCTCCAAAGAAAATTTGTTTTTCGTAGGTTGGGTTAGGCGTCTTTTGGCCGTAACCCAACGGAGTTTAATGTCACTACAAATCGTTGGGTTATGAAGCCAAAAGACGCTTCTAGCCCATTAACCTACGGTTCAGGTCTATAGTTCAAAGCTCAGCTTTAAAAGCATGCATCGATTGCATGACTTTATCGTGCTGACCACTGATGATATCGCTCGAATGGCGAATGGCTTCATCGATTGTTTCTTCAATGGCGCGTTGTTCATTATTGGGCGCTTTACCCAACACATAATTATGAACTTGATTTTTGTTACCCGGATGGCCGATGCCAATCCGCAAGCGATAAAAATCTCGGCAATTGGCGAGTGAGGCAATAATATCTCGCAAACCATTATGGCCGCCATGGCCGCCGGATTTTTTTAATTTGATGGTTCCAGGATCAATATCCAGCTCATCATGAGCGACTAGAATTTCATCCGGTAGAATTTTGTAAAAGGTGGCGATTGCGCCCACCGATTTACCACTTAAATTCATAAAAGTGTTAGGAATTAATAAGCGACAGTCCGATTGCCCTGATTCAGCAGTACCAATTAAACCGCGACCGACATGACCGAAGAATTTGGTTTCTAATTGAAGGGGAATTGAATAGGCATCTGCCAAAGCGTTGACATACCAAGCGCCGGCATTATGTCTGGTCTGAGAATATTGAGGGCCCGGATTACCGAGCCCAACAATTAGCTTTATCATGATGAATTAAATCACAGTGTTCGGCGTGAGCCGTGTGATTTATTCCGCAGCGTCGTCTGCGGCTGGTGCATCAGCTTCTTCGCCTTCAGCATCGTTAGAAACAGCGGCACGAGCTTTATGAATAGTAGCAATTGCCTGGTCATGATCGGCTCCATGAGACAACTCAACCAGCTCAACACCTTTTGGTAATTTAATATCAGAAAGATGTACGATATGATCCATTTCTGCATCAGCCATATCAACTTCAATAAATTCAGGAAGGTTCTTCGGTAAACATGATACTTCAACAATGGTGAAGTTATGATTTACTACGCCGCCTTCTTTAACACCTGGGCAAACATCTTCATTGATGAAGTGCAAAGGCACGCTGGTATGAAGTTTTTCAGTGGCGCTTACACGCATGAAATCCATATGAGTGATTTTTAGCTTGAAAGGATGACGTTGTAGATCTTTTAAGATCACTTGCTCTTTCTTGCTACCGACTTTTAAAGTCAAAATATGCGAATAGAAAGCTTCATCTTCCAAATGTTTGGCAATATCTTTATGAACTAATGATATTGATTGTGGCTTTTTTCCAGTACCGTAAACGATACCCGGGATTTTGTCTTCAAGACGTCGTAGGCGGCGGCTCGCACCTTTCCCTAGATCTTCTCGAATTTCTGCATTTACTTCAAATGATTTGCTCATTTTAATTCTCCAAAAAATTTAATGAACCCTCGACCGCGACCAGTTCGAAGGAGTTTTCCTGATTTGACAGGCATAATGCCGACAAAAAAGGGCGGCGAATTATAAGATAGATAAGGGGTAATGGCAACAAGGGAAGTTCGTTTCAAGCAAAAAAAGCGCCTAATCCATAAACATTGAGCTTAAAGACGCTTCTTCATTAATCCGTTTAATCGACTCGCCTAGTAATGAAGAAAGAGACAGTACAAAAATCTGTTCGCATTGTTTGGCTTGCTCAGATAAAGGAATAGTGTCTGTGACAACTAGTCGGTCGAGCGCGGAATTGGTAATATTCTCAATGGCTTTACCGGAAAGAACTGGATGGGTTGAATAGGCTGAAACACTTTTAGCGCCATTGGCTTTAAGGGCTGCTGCGGCAGTACACAAAGTGCCAGCGGTATCCACCATATCATCAACAATAATGCAATCTCGCCCTTCCACATCACCGATAATGTGCATCACTTCCGCTTTATTGGCTTCGGGGCGACGTTTGTCGATGATGGCTAATTCTGAATCGTTGAGGCGTTTAGCCACTGCTCTGGCTCTGACCACACCACCGACATCAGGAGAAACCACAATTTCATCACCAGTGGCATTTCGTTGGATATGATCGATTAATATTGGTGTGGCATAGACGTTATCCACTGGAATATCAAAAAAACCCTGGATCTGATCAGCATGTAAATCAACGGTTAAAACCCGGTTGATGCCCACTACGGCCATCATGTCTGCGACGACTTTGGCGCTGATCGGAACCCTGGCACTTCTGACCCGGCGGTCTTGACGTGCATAACCAAAATAGGGCACAACTGCGGTAATCCTGCCTGCTGAGGCGCGGTGTAGTGCATCGGCCATGATCACCAATTCCATTAAACTCTCATTAGTAGGCGCGCAAGTGGATTGCACTATAAATACGTCCATGCCGCGCACATTTTCTAAGATTTCGGTATTTACTTCACCATCACTGAATCTTGATACTTTAGCTTTGCCTATTTCTGCGCCTAAGTAATCGGCTATTTTTGCAGCAAGTTCAGGCGTCGCGTTTCCGCTGAAAAGCATTAGTTCAGACATGGTTGGTCCCCAGTTGAGTTTGATTTTTTGGATAGAGAGTAAGAATAGTACATCAAGATAGTTATATTTGCTTTATTTATGGGCGTTTTAATCTGAGTCAATTAAAAGAGCTTGAGCTTGTAAAACAGCTTGAGCCAGTTAAACAGCCTGAGCTATAAATAATAACAATCTTAAAAAAGAAAATGGCTGGGATGGCAGGATTTGAACCTGCGCATGACGGGATCAAAACCCGTTGCCTTACCGCTTGGCGACATCCCAGCAATGTGTAATCAATCGAAAATGCCCAACTTTTGGTGCAGTCTTGAATGATGAGTTCCTCGAGCCACAAATGTTAGCCAACTCGGGTCACACTGGGCAGCTATTTTACTAGCTTCTTGCAGATTGTCAAAGACAGAAAATAAACTACTTCCTGAACCTGTCATTCTGGCAGTCCTTGAGTGATTGCTTAACCAGTCAAGTGCCTGCTTTACTTCTTGATGAGTATCAATTACCAGCGATTGCATGGTATTTAATCCTTCAAAAGGAAGCCCCAGTGCTTTGAGGTCGCGTATTGTGATGGCTTTGCTATTTCTTGTCAACAGTGGATTTGAAAATATTTTATCGGTGGCGATATGGCAATCAGGTTGAACCACCAGGAAGTGGGCTGGCGGGAGAGAGTAAGGGGTGATTATTTCACCAGTACCCTCGACAAAAGCGCTCTTACCACGCACAAAAAAAGGTACATCAGCGCCCAGAGATTCGCCTAAAACCGCCAGTTCATCAAGGCTCAGGCCGGTTTTCCATAAATGATTGAGCGCCACCAGAGTGGTGGCGCAATCAGAACTGCCGCCGCCGACGCCGCCGCCGACTGGTAATTTCTTTAATAAATGCAGTTTTGCGCCGAGGCTGGTTTGGCTGCGCTGTTGTAAAAGCTTAGCAGCTTTAACCACCAGATTATCCAAGCCATTTAGTTCGGCTCGGTCACAACTAAAAGAAATCTGTTTATCTTGAGTGGTGGTGATGTGTAATTCATCACCATAATCTAGTAGTTGAAAATAGCTCTGCAATAAATGATACCCATCTTGCCTTTGACCGATAAAATGCAGGAATAAATTTAATTTGGCAGGGCAGGGCCAGCGAGTGGCTTGTGTGGTTTGTATGGTTTGTGTGGTTATGTCAGGAGTGTGATTCAAAATGAGCTATTCCAGAAAGAGCCATTTTTTAGCAACGACCTTTAAACTGATATTCGGATGAGTGGCTTTGATCATTTTGGGCAGTAAATAACCTTGATATAGTCGATATTTAGAAAAATCGATCTGCCACTGGCCCAGTTGTATTTTTACTATTTGACCTTTTTTATTATAACTGACTTGCTCGCCGAATTTTCCAGAAGGCAGGCCTTTGACCCAATAAGATAAAGCATCGATTGGAAAATCCCAGCCTAAAGTCTGCTGTAACAGGCGCTCTGCATCCACATGGATGAGTTTGTCAGTATCTGGTATTTTCAGAGTGGCTTTATTCTCTTCCTGAACTAAGTGGGCGACAGTGACTCCAAAAGCGCCAGACAGTAGAAAATCAAATAATGACTGATCCTTTTGCCAGTCAAGACTCGCAGTCACATTATCTTGTGGGGTTTTTATCGCGACTCGTGCATTGAGTTGCCAGTGATTCAGATCAGATAAGGGGATCGCTCTGGCGGGATCTATTTTCCTAAGCGTCTGGTTTGAAGCACAGCCGCTCAAAAATATCAGCAAACATGCCAAAACATAATTTCGAAAACTAATTAATTGCACTGATTAAAAAAATCCTGTTGATAATGTTTTCAGGTTTTGTAGGATGGGTTAGCCCCCAATCCTACAAAACCTGAAGCCGCTATTCTTTATCCAATTCGACTTCAAGCTTTTTAATAGTGGAAAGCAGCAAATGATTTTCCGGGTCCAGCTTTTTGGCTTGTTGCCAGAATTCCAGAGCTTTCTTTCTGTCGCCTGAGATCCAGTAAACTTCGCCAATATGAGTCGCCACATCGGCGCTCGGAGACATTCGAAAAGAAGCGCTCAGGTATTTAATTGCTTGTTGGTACAAACCCTTGCGATAAGCCAACCAGCCTTTGCTGTCGATCACCGCAGCATTGTTAGGCATGGCCTGGTAAGCTTGTTCAATTAATTCAGTGGCGTATTCCATTTCCTGATTAAGATCGACCAAAGTATAACCTAGCGCATTTTTTATATTGATATTGTCAGGGTCGAGGCTGAGCAAGTGTTTAAAATCAGCGATCATTTCATCATAAAGGCCTAAAGGTTCTTTATATAATGCTCTGGCATAGAGATAATCTTTGTCATCGGGTAATTGTTTGAGTGCTTTATTGAGCCAATTCACCGCTTGCTGGTAGTGATTGTTATTGCGCAAAAAACCGGCAACCGATAAGTTAAATTGCTGTTTTTTGTCACCGTCAGGAATTTGTTTTTCAGCTTGAGTGAGTAACCTCACTAATTCCTCGGGTTTATCGGATAGTTGGTTAATTTTTATTTTCTTAAACAGCAGGCTGACATTTTCAGGAAAGTTAGATAGTGCCGCCCCCAGCCGTTGTTTGGCTTGCTCTTTGCTGACATATCGATTAAGTAATTCAATCTCAATATTGATCAGCTGGATCTGTGTATTTTCATCGTTCGCAAACTTCGGATTTCGGACGGTTGCCAAGGCTTTGTCAATTTTACCGGTTAAAGCATATAACTTGGCCAATTCTATTTTTGAACGAGTGAGGTATTTCCCCTCTTCCACTAGTTGATAACAGGCAATGGCTTGTGAATGCTGTTTAATTTGACTGGCAGAGTTCCCACAGAAAAAATACACCAATTGTGTTTTGTAATTAGACCCGAGGATTAGGCGGTATTGAGCCAGGCTTTTTTCATATTCTGAGGTAGCAAAATAAGAAGCGGCTAAGAAAAATCGAGCTTCGTTGTCCTTTTTATTACTTTTGAGCCAACTCAAATAATGTTGTTTGGTGAGGTCATATTTACGCAAGTCGTATAACAGTTGGCCCAATAGTTGGCTGATCTGCTTGGAGTCTGGGTAGTTGGAATAAAGTTGGCGTAAAAAGGCTTCAGCTTTTTCATCTTGTCGTGACTGATAGAGCAGCCGAGTTTTCAGTTCGATTGCGGGCATAAAATCTGGCTGCAAAACGAGAGCCGTTTCCAGATGTACGAAGGCTTGTTTCATAGTCGCTGCCGGATTGCGGGTGTGTTTGGCCACTCTGCTAAAAAAACTGGCTTTGCCTGTGTGTACTGCAATCGCTTCAGGATCTTTAATAATTAATTGGTCAAAATAGGCATTCACTACGCCGGGTTGCTGGTTTTGTACAATCTCGTCGAGTTGCTCGAATCTTTCAGCTGGCTCAGGTTGCTGCTGGAATAAACTGGCGGTAAACTCTAGCGCCGAGTTAATTTGTTGATGGGAAAGCAATCCCGCAATTTTTAGCGATAAGGCGTCGATATCGGTTGGCGATACGTCTAGCCAGATATCGGCTGCTTGAAGGATGGCCAGATTGTCGCCAGATTTTTCAGCGGCATCAACGCTTAGCTGGATCAATTCGATGCTCCTGGATAATCGAGATGCAGCTAAATAATAACTGGTGGCGAGTTCATAATCACCATTGGCGGCAGAAAGATCTGCTGCGATGATCGCTTCATAAAGATCGGCTTTTTCCCTGTCAGTTAACTGGGAAATATCTGTTAACTGGTGAGTTTTCTGAGGGGTGGTGTATTCTGCGCTTTTATTTGGTTGGTTGGCGCAGCTAGTAATGCTTGCCAGGACAACAAACAGACAACCTATTTTTGTGAACTTTGATGCGAACTTCGATGATTTCATCAGCAATTTTGCGACTCTTTGTTAACAATTGGATTTAATGACAGGGTTTTATACCCATGATACTTGAGTATCATATTCGTTAGTGGTTGCAAATACCAGAGATCTTGCTTAATCAAAAGCGCTTGAGCCAGGCTCGCGATAAAGGTGCGCAACAAAATATCTGCCTCTCTGCTATAATTCCCCTTCCAGACAGGATAGAATCCCAGCCAGGATTGGTATCGGTTGATATCAATTGATCCCGTGCGGCGATTTACCTCGACTAATAAACAGGTTTCCTTTGACTTTTATAGATTACAATCAAAAAACTCTTTGTTTTTGCCAATCAGCTCTCGGCCTTGATGTTGCTCTTGTAGAGACTGTCTTAATAGAGACAGTTTTAATAGACAAGGGTATTGTATTCTCGTTCAATTCTTAGCGTTTTTTTATTATGCCTGTTTCAATTTTAGGAATTAACCATAAAACTGCGCCTATCGCCGTAAGGGAGAAGGTGGCCTTTGCGCCGGGCGAGATAAAGTCAGCATTGGCGTTATTAAAAAGCAAGGTTGGCCTGGATGAAGTGGTGATCATCTCAACCTGCAATCGAATGGAAATCGTCTATCGAAGTGCTGAAAATTCAGGTTCTGATTCTGATTCTGATTCAAACCCAAGCCCAAGCCCAAGCCCAAACTCATGCAATTACACCGAAATGCCTAATCAAAAGCTTTCTACCAAGGACGAGGTAGTCAATTGGTTGGCTCAATACCATCAGCTTGAGTTTTCTCAAATTGAACCCCATTGTTATGCACATAAAGGCGATCGGGCAATAAGCCATTTGATGTCCGTGGCTTGCGGCCTGGATTCGATGGTGCTTGGCGAGCCTCAAATATTAGGTCAGGTGAAAGACGCTTATGGTTACGCCAATCATGCGGGCAGTATTGGTTTGTATCTCAATCGATTGTTTCAACAAACTTTTTCATTGGCCAAACAAGTGCGAACCGATACTCAGATTGGTGAAAGCGCCGTCTCAGTGGCTTATGCTGCGATCACTTTGGCCAAAAGAATATTCTCTGATTTTAGCCAGCTAACGGTACTATTTATCGGCGCGGGTGAAACCATCGAACTTGCCGCCAGGCATTTAGTTCGCCAGGGCGTGGTGGATCTGCATGTGGCTAATCGCACGGTGGAAAGAGCGCAAGTTTTAGTGGATGAATTCAATGGCATGGAAAATAAAGGTCAGTTAAAAAATAAAGGCCAGGCAACGATAAGCGCGCAGGCACATAGCCTGGCAGCATTGCCTGAACTGGTTATAAAAGCGGATATTGTGATCAGCTCGACAGCTAGTCCGGTACCGATCATTGGTAAAGGTTTAATGGAAAAAGCTATTCTTGCCAGAAAACATCGTTCCATGTTTATGGTGGATCTGGCGGTTCCCAGAGACATTGAGGCGGAAGTGGTTAGCCTCAATGACATTTACCTTTATACCGTTGACGATATGCAAGATGTGATTCAGGAAAACCTGAAACTGCGAGAAGAGGCGGCCTTAGAAGCTAAAGATATTGTTAGCCTGCATACCGAAAAATATCTGACCTGGTTACAATCATTATCTTCTGTTTCATTGTTAAAAGATTTCAGGTCACAGGTTGAACGGTTGAAGTCTAATGAAATTAGCCGAGCGATTGCAAAACTGGAAAACCAACTCCGGGAAGGTAAAGCTCCCCAACAGATTGAAAAAATTATTTCCGAAATGGCCAATCGATTAACCCAGAAGTTTATGCATCAACCCAGTCAGACCATTCGCCGGGCTGGTGAAAGTAATGATCGCAAAACCCTGGAAATTTTATCTGAGGCGTTTGGGATTGATAAAGAATAAACTTTGATTGTGGTCTTAAATAAATAAATAAATAAACAAGCAAATAAATAAACAAGCAAGCAAATAAAAGAAACTAATTATGAAAGATTCAATATTAAGAAAATTAGAAACTCTGAGTGAACGGCATGAGGAAGTGGGCCATCTGTTAAGTGAGCCAGATGTGCTGGCGGATCAAAACAGGTTCAGGGATCTTTCTAAAGAGTATGCACAACTGGAAGAAGTGGTTCACTGCTTTGTTAAATATAACCAGCTGATTGATGATATTAACAATGCTGAAGAAATGATGAAAGATTCTGACGCAGATATGCGTGAAATGGCAACGGAAGATTTTAAGGAAAGCAAAGCGCAATTGGAGCCGGTTGAAATAGAATTGAAAAAACTATTATTGCCCAAAGATTCCAATGATGGTAAAAATATCTTTCTTGAAATTCGCGCCGGTACTGGTGGCGATGAAGCGGCCTTATTCGCCGGAGATTTATTCCGAATGTATAGCCGGTATGTGGAAAAAAACCGTTGGCAAATTGAAGTGATGAGCGAAACTCGTAGCGAGCAGGGCGGATACAAAGAAATAATCAGCTTAATTTCTGGAGGCGATGTTTATTCTAAACTCAAATTTGAGTCGGGTGTTCACCGTGTTCAACGGGTACCGGAAACGGAATCGCAAGGGCGAGTACATACTTCGGCTTGTACCGTGGCAGTTATGCCGGAGGCCGATGAATTAGATGAAATTGAAATTAATTCATCCGATTTACGCATTGATACGTTTCGTGCATCGGGCGCTGGTGGACAGCACGTTAATAAAACCGATTCAGCAATTCGAGTGACCCATTTGCCAACTGGATTAGTGGTTGAGTGCCAGGACGGACGTTCGCAACATAAAAATAAAGCGCAAGCGCTTAGCGTATTGAAATCTCGATTACTGGCCGCGCAAGAAGAAAAAGCGCATAACGAACAGGCTGAAGAAAGAAAAAGTCTGGTAGGCAGTGGCGACCGATCGGAGCGGATCAGAACTTATAATTTCCCTCAGGGACGAATGACTGATCATCGGATCAATCTGACTTTATATAAACTGGATGAGATCATCCAAGGCGATCTTAATCAACTATTAGAGCCGCTTAATAGTGAGTATCAGGCGGATCAGTTAGCAGCGTTGTCAGAAGCTCATTGAGAGCTTTGGCTAACGACATCCGATAACGAAAACGTATGAATCAAGTGAAACAACAGGAGCAAATTTCTTCTGTACTCTTAGTCGGCGGAACACACGGTAATGAATTAACCGGTATTCATCTGGTGCGTCATTGGCAAAAACAATCCGTTGAAAAACAGTCCACTCAAAAACAGTCTAGCAGCTTTCAACTGGAATATCTGATTGCTAATCCACAAGCG
>JAUUYO010000087.1 GCA_030590405.1 Kangiellaceae bacterium | reverse complement strand
GCAGTCGTTGGTGAGCCTTGCACTACCGGCAAGGGATCAACACCTAAACAGTTAGCGCAAATAGACCAACCTGTTTCCGTTTGCCACCAATGATCAATCACTGGAACTTGTAATTGTTTTTCTGCCCATAACAAAGTATCGGGATCAGAACGTTCACCGGCTAAAAATAATGCGGATAATGATGAAAGGTCGTAATCATTTTTTCCGATCAGCTCACCCCCTGGATCTTCTCTTTTGATCGCACGGATTGCTGTCGGAGCGGTAAACAGTACTTTTACTTTGTGTTTAGCTATTATCTGCCAAAAAGCACCAGCATCTGGCGTGCCGACGGGTTTACCTTCATATAAAACAGTCGTGTTACGATTAAATAACGGACCATAAACGATATAAGAATGACCGACTACCCAGCCAATATCGGAGGCTGCCCAGTACACATCGCCAGGGGATGCATTATAAATATTCTGCATGCTCCACTTTAATGCGACGCAATGCCCACCATTGTCGCGAATCACCCCTTTAGGCTTGCCAGTCGTGCCAGAAGTGTAAAGAATATACAAAGGATCAGTCGCCTTTACGGCAACACATTTGGCAAACTCAGCGTTCTCAGAAAACTCCTGCCAATCAATATCCCCTGGTTTATCAAGTTTGGCTAACTGTTGTTTGCGTTGATAAATGACCTGGAATTCTGGTTGATGTCGAGCAAGTTCGATCGCTCGATCAAGTAACGTTTTGTAATTAATAATACGGCTGACTTCAACCCCGCAAGAGGCTGTGATAATGGCTTTGGGTTTAGCATCATCGATCCTTATGGCCAGCTCATTTGCGGCAAAACCGCCAAATACAACTGAGTGAATCACTCCGAGTCTGGCGCAGGCCAACATCGCGATTACCGCTTGAGGGATCATCGGCATATAAATAACCACCCTGTCGCCCTTAATTAAACCTTTCGCGCTTAATGCGCCTGCAAAATGCGAGACCTGGTCTAGTAATTGTTTATAACTCATTTTTTGCGAAGTATTAGTTACTGGACTCTCATATATAATTGCAGTTTGCTCACCAAAGCCAGCTTCAATATGACAATCGAGTGCGTTATAACAAGAATTTAACTCGCCTCCAGCAAACCATTGTGCGGTGTTATTTGATAAATCGGTTTCTGTGCAAGCTGTTGTGGGAGGTCGGGACCAATGAACTTGATTAGCTGCTGCAAGCCAGAATTGGTTGGGATGGAGTAGTGATTGACTATGGAGTTGTCGTATATCGTTACTAGTCATTTTATTTTCCGAGTAATATCAGGTAAATTGAAAGAGAATAAATTTCTAATTTACCTAAATTTAAGTATATTTACCTTTCAACTTTAGTCTATATTGTAACTTGTAAGGCATATATCTCGCCTTTCTAGTTTGACTAAATCGTCAATAAGCAATATCTTTGATTAACATAAAAATCTGAATTTTTCTTATATCGGGTACTCAATGATTTCTACCTTGCAAATAGTTGTTATCGCATTTGCTTATGTGTGTTTACTTTTTTTGATTGCCTACACCAGCGATAAAAACAAACCTAAAGTGATTTCCTCAAGGCGTAAGGCATTGGTTTATAGTTTTTCACTGGCTATCTATTGTACCTCCTGGACTTTTTATGGAGCGGTTGGCAGCGCTGCAAAAACAGGTTGGGGGTATCTGCCAATCTACCTGGGGCCTATATTGATCTATACTTTAGGTTGGCCGTTATTAAAGCGTTTTGTTAGAGTTGGGCATGAGCAAAATACCACATCTATATCTGACTTTATAGCTTCGCGATTTGGAAAGTCGCAGAGTATTGCGGCCATCGTTACCATTATTGCGGTCATCGCTATTATTCCCTATATTTCACTACAGCTTAAAGCTATCACTATGAGTGTTGAAGTTTTTGATGTACAGCAAAACTTACTTAACAACCATCATCTTAATTCACTGTCTATTACCTGTTTATTGGTCGTTTTTTCAATACTGTTTGGCACTCGTAATTTAGATGTTACCGAGCATCAATATGGAATGATGAATGCGATCGCTTTTGAATCGATCGTGAAACTGATAGCCTTTTGTGCGGTGGGGCTTTTTGCTCTATTTTCAATTTTTGATGGTCCAGCCAGTTTGATAATCGCAATGGCTCAAGATGTTCATTTAAACTATTTATGGTCTGAGGGGATCAGTTGGGAAAATTTTTTCACTCAAACAGTATTGGCTGCTGCAGCCATTTTTTGTTTGCCAAGACAGTTTCATGTCTCTGTTGTTGAATTTCATCAAAGCAAGGATCTTGATTATGCTCGTTGGATATTTCCCATTTATCTTACGTTAATTTCCCTATTTGTTATTCCTATTGTGGTTGCGGGAAGTCAATATTTTTCTAACCAGGCGATCAATGCAGATACCTATATTTTAGCTTTACCGCTAGCAGAAAAACAAGGTTTATTGAGTGCCATAGTGTTTATCGGTGGACTCTCTGCCGCGACTGGCATGGTGATTGTCGCAACCGTTGCTTTAAGCACGATGATCAGCAATGATTTGGTGCTTCCCGTTATTTTACACAGCGCGACCAGACAGCATTTTAAAGACAAACAATTTAATCGAAAAATACTGTTCATCAGACGTGTAGCGATTTCATTCTGCTTACTACTTTCCTATGGATTTTACCGCATTTTTGATAAGAGCCAATCATTAGCATCGATTGGCTATTTGTCTTTTACTGCGGTGTTGCAATTTATGCCTGCGCTACTGTTCGGTTTATTTTGGGGTAAAGCAACAAAAAATGGCGCCATCGTAGGGTTAATAAGTGGCATTAGTTGTTGGTTTGTTTTGACCTTAATGCCGAGCATGAATGGGGAGAAATTATTATCTAATTTGAACAGTTTTTCGGGTTACTCGATATTGACGGAATCGCTTTTTATATCACTGGTTATTAATTCATTATCGATTTATATTTTTTCCAAATTATCCAGGCAATCACTTACCGAAAAAATCCAAGCCTATGCCTATACTCACTCAGCACCAATAGCGACTAAATCAATTGTTTCTTCTTCTTCTAATAAGGAGCATATTTTAGTGAAAGATCTCAAGTCGCTCGCTGCGGCAATTGTTGGGCATGAACGTATGATTATTTCGTTTGAACAATTCTCTGTTGATTATAGCGATAACCAGATTGTTGATGAGCGTTTGTTAAAATACACAGAAAATATTTTATCCGCATCAATTGGGTCTCCTTCTGCGCGAGCTGTGATGCTCTCGGCGTTTAAGGATAAAAATACTAATGTTGATGATGTGATTAGTTTATTGAGTTCAACTTCGCAAGCGTTGAAATTTAATCGACGGCTAATAGATATAACAATGGACAATATCACTCAGGGGGTCTGTGTCAGTGATGTGGGCAAGAACATTGTTGCCTGGAATCATAGTTATGAAAAGCTGATGAATTACCCAAAAAACACTCTTAAAGCTGGCATGCCTGTTGCCGATTTAATTTATTTTAATGCGGAGAGAGGGTTTTGTGGTCCGGGAGAAATACAGGAACACATTGATAAAAGGCTCGCTCATTTAGGCTCAGGTCTCAGCTATCGATATGAGCGTGCTCGTAATGATGGCATGGTACTGGATATCGTCGGAAATCCTCTCCCACAAGGTGGTTATGTGACAACTTATACAAACATATCTGAATACAAGAAAATTGAGTTGGCTTTAAAAGAGAATGAACGCAGGGTCACTTTGTATACTGATAATTCACCTGCACTATTAGCCTATCTGGATACGGAGCTGATATTTCGTTTTGTTAATAAATCATTTGCCAATAGTCTCAAAACGAAGAAAAAGAATATTTTAGGAAAGCCTGCTAGATCCATTCTTTCGAGTGAAGAATATGATTATAAACTTCCTTACATGAATCTAGCGCTAGCCGATCAAAAACAGCACTTTGAGTATGCCTGCAGCGGGATTAATTCAGGATATTATTTGTTGACTTATATTCCAGATCTTGACATCAATGGAAAAGTAAAAGGTATCTATACTATTTCTCAAGATATTTCTAACCGCCGGAAAGCTGAATTAGCACTTAAAGACATAAATATTACGTTGGAGCAGCGTGTTGACATGCGTACTGATGAATTACATTCAATAGTTAATGCATTAGAGGTTGCAAAAGCTGACGCCGAAAAAGCCAATCAGAGCAAGTCACGATTTCTTGCTGCGGCCAGTCATGACTTGCTACAACCGTTTAACGCTGCGCGACTTTTTAGTGATATGTTGTTGTCTGAATCAGCTTCGATGACAAATGTGCAAGCTGAGTTAGTAGAAAAAACTGACCAGAGTTTAGCTGTAGCAGAAAATATTATCCGTTCATTAATTGATATTTCAAAACTGGATAGTGGCACTATCCATCCCTCTATTCGAAGTACCGATATCTTTGATGTACTTAATTCATTAGAACAGCAGTTTTCAGGATTTGCGATTAAAAAAGGTTTAAGTTTTAAGGTTACCAAACGACATTGTAATATACAAAGTGATCCTGAGTTACTTTATAGGGTATTGCAAAATTTTGTGAGCAATGCGATTCGTTATACTTCGAAAGGCGGCGTTCTTGTATCAACCCAGATCCGCGGTAAATATTTACGTGCGTCAGTTTGGGACACCGGGATCGGAATAAAAAAAGAGCAGCAAAATGAAATATTTAACGAATTTAAGCAACTTTCCGATCCAGCTTATACTTCTAATGAGTCAGGGATTGGTCTTGGATTATCCATCAGTGAAAGAATCTCGATCATCCTGAAGCATACTATTGAATTACGTTCACAGTATGGTACAGGTACGGTTTTTCATTTATTCATAGAGCGGATCAGCGATCAGGTAAAGCCAAAGGCTGTAGCCGTTTCTCAAGCAATGATTGTTGAATCACCATTAACAGGTATAAAAGTTCTTTGTGTCGACAATGAAATACAAATTACTGAAGCCATGTCACTTTTATTTAATCGATGGGGATGTATTACCAGAGCTGTTCAGGCTGAAGAAGAGATAAATCAAGTACTTGCATCAGATTTTATTCCTGATATTCTTATCGTTGATTATCAGCTAGACCGAGGCAAAACGGGGTTGGAATTTATTCGAGCGATTAGAAATAAAACAAGTATAGACATACCTGCAATTATTGTTACCGCAGATCATTCCAGAGCGGTTGAAGATAAGATTAAAAATGAAGGGTTGAAACTGTTGCATAAACCAGTCAAACCGGCAATTCTGAGAGCAACGATGAATCATGAATTACGTTAGAGGCTGTTTTGTTTAAATGCTAGATATTACCGATTAAACTGCATTTATAGATTAGGAGCTGTTGAACTATGAAAGATCAACAGCCCCTAGTCATAACTTTCATTAACTTTAACTTTATTTGCGATCAAAACTATTTGGGTTCGATTATTCACCGCTAATTTACGCATGATAGCAGTAATGTGCGCTTTCACTGTTGCTTCAGTGACCTGCTGTTCATAAGCAATTTGTTTGTTGAGTAGTCCAGACGATAGCAAAGTAAAAACCTCTAACTGTTTTGGAGTGAGTCCGGCAATTTTGTTAATCAGGAACTCTAATTCATTCTCGTCTTTCAGATGATAATCTTTCAATCCCGATGGAAAGCAAAGCTCGCCCATCAAAACCTTTTCAATCGCTTCAGAAATTTCTGAAATACTTGCAGACTTGGGAATAAAACCAAGAGCGCCATAACGTTGCGCGCTAGCTGCAACGCGTAAATCTTCATTGGCCGAAATCATCACAACTGGCAGCTGAGCATAATGCTTAACGACATGTGTCAGACCCACAAAACCATTGGCACCAGGCATATGCAAATCCATCAGCAATAAATCGGCATCAGCATTTTTTGCAAGTACGACTTCCAGTGTTGAAATGTTTGCTGCTTCTAAAAATAATACTTCGGGCATTAATGATTTGAGTGCTTGTGTCAGCGCACTGCGAAATAGCGGATGGTCATCTGCTATAATAATTTTATCAATGCTCACTGTGTTAATAACTAATTCCTGTTCTTACGGTTATCAATTAATTCATTAATAACTGCGGGCTCTGCTAATGTCGATATATCACCAAGGTTGGAAAAATCATCCTCAGCAATCTTACGTAAGATACGCCTCATAATTTTGCCCGAACGTGTCTTGGGTAAACCGGGTGAAAACTGGATAAAATCTGGTGATGCAATAGGGCCAATCTCTTTTCTGATCCATTGAACCAGCTCTTTCTCTAGCGTTTCACTGCCTTTTATGCCTGCGTTTAAGGTTACAAAAATATAAATCCCTTGTCCCTTTATATCATGAGGATAGCCGACTACAGCCGCTTCCGCAACATCATGATGTGCGACTAATGCACTTTCAATTTCAGCGGTCCCCATGCGGTGACCTGAAATACTGAGTACATCATCAACCCTTCCTGTTATCCAATAATAGCCGTCTTCATCGCGTCTTGCACCATCACCCGTAAAATAATTGCCTTCGAAGGTGCTAAAATAGGTATCAATAAAACGTTGGTGGTCGCCATACACAGAGCGCATCTGTCCCGGCCAACTGTCTTTTATCACAAGGTTGCCATCAACCGCCCCATCTAGCTCGTTACCTTCTCCATCGACTAATGCCGGTTGAACTCCGAAAAACGGTCTACTGGCTGATCCTGGTTTCAGCGGTGTTGCACCTGGAAGCGGTGAAATCATGATCCCGCCTGTTTCAGTTTGCCACCAGGTATCAACGATAGGACAGCGTTGCTCGCCAATGACTTCGTAGTACCATTGCCATGCTTCCGGGTTGATTGGTTCTCCAACGCTTCCCAGTAAAGTTAAGGATTTTCTGGAAGTTGATTTTACCGGTTCATTACCTTCACGCATTAAGGCTCTTATTGCCGTTGGTGCGGTGTAACAGGTATTGACCTGATGTTTATCACATATTTCCCAAAAACGACTGCTATCGGGGTAATTAGGTACTCCCTCGAACATTAAAGTAATCGCACCGTTAGCTAGCGGTCCATAGACAATATAACTGTGGCCGGTAATCCATCCGACATCGGCGGTACACCAATATACATCCCCTGGATGATAATCAAAAACATATTGATGAGTGATCGCCGCGTAAACGATATAACCACCACAAGTGTGCAGCACGCCTTTTGGTTGGCCGGTAGAACCTGATGTATATAAAATAAATAAAGGATCTTCCGCTTTCATTTCTTCCACTGGACAATCATCCGAAACTGTAGCCACTCGTTTATGGTACCAATGGTCCAGATTTTCGTTCCAGGCAACCTCAGCATCGGAGTTTTTTACGACTAATACTGATTCCAGATAATTGCTGACACCTTCTTTTTTTGATGCCGCGTCCACATTTAGCTTGAGTGGAATTCTTTTACCAGCGCGATTACTATAATCAGCAGTGATCACGAGTTTACTTTGGCAATCAATAATTCTCCCGGCCAATGCCTCAGCGCTAAAACCGCCAAAAACAACGGAGTGGACTGCTCCTATTCTTGCACAAGCCAGCATTGCGATTGCTGCTTCTATAATCATTGGCATATATAAAGTCACTCGATCACCTTTAGTGACGCCTAAGCCTTTTAATACATTGGCAAAGCGACAAACTTGTCGGTGCAATTGTGAATAAGTAATGCGGTATGAGTGAGAAGGATCATCGCCTTCCCAGATAATGGCTGTTTGATCGGCTTTATCCGTCAGATGTCTATCAACGCAATTGGCGCAAACATTTAAAGTTCCATCAGAAAACCATTTAATATGGAGATCCTCTTTGGCAAAAGATACATCTTTTACTTGACTGAAAGGTTTTATCCAATCGATCCGTTTTCCTTGTTCAGCCCAAAAAGACTCGCAGTCTTCAATCGAGCGCTGATACATTTCAAAGTATTGCGATTCATTTAGATAAGTGTTGGCGGCAATAGTTGGGTTGACAGGATAGATTTTTGACATAAATGGACCTACATGTTGAACGATTGAACTAAAAATACTGCTTCACTGTATAATATTTAATCTAATGTCAATTAGCTACACTGAGTTGGTTAGACTTTGGTCTATGCTGTCTTAGTAGTGTTATTAGACTAATGGCTAATGGTCAAACTGAGTTTTTCAAGTGCATACTCATACCTCATTAATTGAAACAAGGCTAAGAGATAATGACCTTTCCAGTAAAAAAAATAGCTAAAATAGTTCAAGCATCTTTTTTAACAATACCATTAATTTTTATGGCTAGTAGTGTCAATGCCGCAGAATCCGTTGATAAACGGATCAAAACCCTTGAAAGTCTTGTAAAAGAATTACAACAAGAAAAGCAAAACAAACAAACAAAATCGAACTCTAAACACAGTTACAAGTTTGGTGGTTTTATTAAAGCGACAGCGACATTTTCTGACTATAGTGATGGAGATCTGCCAGCAGGTAGCGGGCTTCGCGATTTTTACATACCTGCCTCGATCCCGGTTGGCGGGACTGCAGAAAGTCAGGACTTTGATTTTGGCGCAAAAGAAAGCAGGATTAATTTTAAATCAAAACACATTCTCGAAAATGGCTCAACCTTAACCACAACGGTTGAAATGGATTTTTTATTGCCTCCAGGAGGTAATGAAAGGGTCAGTAATTCTTATAACCCGAGACTTCGACATGCTTTCTTTACCTATGATAATTGGTTATTTGGACAAACATGGTCAACTTTTCAAGATGTTAGCGCATTGCCAGAGTCAGCTGATTTTTTAGGAGCATCAGAAGGAGTTGTCTTTGAGCGTCAATCCATGGTCAGATATACCAACGGTGGGTTGCAGCTTGCGTTAGAAAATCCTGAAACGACTATTACGCAATTTCGTGGTCTTGATGGTCGAATAGTCGCCGATGATAATGCCATGCCCGATTTTGTCGCCAGATACAATCATAAAGCTGATTGGGGGCACATTACTGTTTCAGCTCTTTTACGTGAATTAGAGTTCAATAATGGTAGCAATAGTGAATCAACATCTTCTCGTGGAATAAGCATTAGCGGTAAGTTTAAGGTTGGCGAAAAAGATGACATTCGAATAAACCTTGCGACAGGTTCTGGTATGGGGCGCTACGTTGGACTAAACACCGCAAATGGCGCGGTGCTTAATGTTGATGGCGAACTCAATGCGATTGATTCATCACTTGGTGCGATTGCCTATCGCCATCACTGGAATAGCGAGTGGCGTTCAAACTTTATCTTTTCATCCATGCAAATCGACAACGAAACCTTTACCAATTCGGCTGGAACCTTTTTCTTGGCTGGAGACTCAGCGACGAGTTCTGTCAATAGTTTTCAATTCAACTTACTCTATAGTCCCGCTCCAAAATTAACTTTGGGCGTCGGATATTTAAGTGCTAATAGAGAAATCGAAAGTGGCGCAGATGGCGACCTGGATAGAGTTATATTTACTGCTAAATATGGTTTCTAAACTGAAGTTTGAAATCATCTCTATTGGCTGACGTTTCTAACGTCAGCCTTTTCAACCTCTGTACAATTAAAATCGTCGTTTTTAATAGCTAGTCTGATATGGAATTACTCATAAAACTACACTTAATGCTAATGTATTATAAATTTGAATCTGCCTAATTGAATTGGAAAAAACAATGGAAATTGAAAGTCTGGAAATATTCCAATACCTGACCTCTTGTGAACCAATTTCCTGGCTTGAAAAAGAAATACAAAAACAACTCGCCCTGAGTGTTGAAATAATTTATATCAAACGTAATCAGACAATATTAAATCCTGGTGAAATCAATCAATGGCTATACCTCATCCGTAGCGGTGCGGTCGAGCGCATAGAAAGCGATGGTAGTATAGCGGCTCAGTTTGCAGAAAAAGATTTTTTTGGCCAGGCTTCTTTGAAAAGAGAAGGGCTGATCAAACGTAAAGTGCAAGCGATTGAAGACACGTTATTGTATCGATTTCCGCAAGAGTTTTTTTTCAGATTACTTGAATCAACTCCCTATTTTCAATTCTATTTTGAACGTGGTCGCACTGATAAAAGAACTTTTCAGCAGCCTGGTGAAGAGCCATCAATCAGTTTTAATTACGCACCGGTAAGCTCGCTCTTGCACGACCAGCCATTGATGGTTGATCATAAAGTCAGTGTGTCGGAGTGTGCCAAAACTATGCAAAGAACTGGCTCAACCTCACTCTTAGTCACTCAAAATGATCAAGTGAAAGGTATCGTGACTGATCGAGCTTTTTGTACCAAAATAGTCGCCGACAAGCTATCTTATGAAAGTCCAGTCGGTTTGATCATGAGCGATCAATTACTCACAACGGATGAACAGACAACCGCCTCAGAAGCGTTATTGATTATGGCTCGGAATAACATCCGTCATTTGCCCGTCACCTCTGAAGAGCAAGTGGTTGGTGTATTAACCGCGACCGATTTGATTCATCGCCAGAGCAACAATCCGATTTATTTAATTAATCAAATCTACAAAGCGAAAAATGTTGAACAGTTAGTTTTATATGCAAAACAATTGCCGCAAACCCTATACCGGCTAGTTAAAAATGCTCATAGTGCAAAAGACATCGGATACTCGATCAGTTCAATTGGGCGTGCGATCAACCAGCAGTTGATTAAATTAGCGGAAGAAAAATTTGGACCGCCTCCTATTAAATATGCCTGGATCATTGCTGGTTCGTTAGCGCGTAATGATCAAACAGGACGTACTGATCAGGATAATGGTCTTATTCTGGATGATAATTATGATCAAAAATTTCATGGCGAATATTTTTCACAATTAAGCCAATATGTTTGTGATGGACTCAATGAATGTGGCTATGTCTATTGTCCTGGCGACGTTATGGCAACAAATCAGAAATGGCAACAGCCACTGGCGAATTGGAAAAATTATTTCAGACAATGGATTGTTACCCCCGAACCTAAAGCACTCATGTATGCCAGCATATTTTTTGACTTAAGATGCCTTCATGGAGAAAGTAGTTTACTGGTTGAGCTTAACCAGTATGTTCGTGAGCTGGTTGTAGAAAATCAGAAGTTCTTAAACTTTATGGCAGCCAACGCGTTACATAATACCCCTCCGCTTGGACTTTTCCGCAGTTTTGTATTGGAAAAACATGGCTCTGAAGAAAAATCACTGGATATGAAAAAACGCGGAGTAGCACCTATTACAGATTTAGCCAGAGTTTATGCCCTGAGTTGTGGCGCTCATCCAATCAACACTCAAGCACGCTTACAAATAGCTTTCCAGAGTAATGCGCTGAGCAAACCTGGATTAATGGACCTGAACGATGCATTTGAGTTTTTGAGTCTGGTGCGCTTAACTCATCAAGCCAATCAAATTGAAAATGAATTAACTGTCGATAATTATCTACTGCCAGATGAATTATCGTCGTTGGAACGACGCCATTTAAAAGATGCTTTTGAGATTATCAGAACCTATCAATCAGCCTTAGCAAGTCGTTATCAAACTGGGTTAATGGGGTAATTTAAGGTGTCCTTTTGGCGTAAATTCTGGTCAAAAAAAACTGAGAGTTTATGCCTCAACCGACCCCTTCTTGATTCATTGGAAGCCTATTTAACATTTGAACGCCCAACGGGAAGAGATTTACTCAAAAATACCCAGCTGATAGCAATTGATTTTGAAACTACAGGGCTAGATGTTAATCGTGACGAGATTATCTCTATGGGTTATTGTCCGGTTAATGATGGTATTATTCGTTTGGCAAATTCTGTACACATCATAGTTAAGCCTCAACAATCTTTAAGCAGTGAAAATGTGGTTATCCACGGATTAACCGATGATCAAGTTAATCAAGGTGTATCAGTCGAAGTGGCAATGACAAAATTCCTTGAGTTGACTAAAGGAAAAGTAATTGTCGCGCATTATCATTCTATAGAGAAATATTTTATTCAAAGATTAGCTCAACAGGTTTTGGGGCGAACGATACCTTTAAGTATTATTGACACTTTTAATATTGCTGAGCAACGAATGCTTCGTAGAAATCAAATCATCAGCTCTAATTCGTTGCGATTGTTTAATCTTCGTAAGCAACAGGGGTTGCCTGATTATCACGCACACAATGCTCTGGAAGATGCTATTTCCACAGCGGAATTATTTTTGGCTCAAATCGCTTCGCTTAATATGCCGTTGGAGGAGATTAAGCTGAATCGTTTGGGCTTGATTAATTCTTAGTAGCACGAACCTTAATTCTCAAATAAATAGCTCCCGCTGAGAGAAAATTTGATGTGCTTGTCAGGTT
>JAUUYO010000153.1 GCA_030590405.1 Kangiellaceae bacterium | reverse complement strand
GGTAACAATTTCACCCATTTTATTCGCATAAAATCGACGATTCTTCACGATCACATAACCACGATCCTGAATAGTGGAAATAATCGATGCATAGGTTGACGGACGACCGATGCCTTTTTTCTCTAATTCCTTTACCAATGCCGCTTCACTAAAGCGAGGTGACGGCTTGGTAAAATGTTGTTTCGGTAGTAGCTTTTCAAGCTTCAGAACCTCGCCAATCTTCACTTCAGGCAAAATAGTATCGTCATCATTTTTGCTTTTTCTTGGTGGTTGCACCGAGGTCCAACCGTCAAACTTAACCACTCGACCTTTTGCGGCCAGCTTAAATTCATCGGCTTTTACGATTAGATTAGTTACATCGTATATGGCATCAGTCATTTGACAGGCAATAAACTGACCCCAGATCAGGTTGTAGAGTTTGATCGCATCATCGTCGACATTCTTTAGATGTTTGGTGCGAGTCCGTGCGTTGGTCGGTCTGATCGCTTCATGGGCCTCTTGCGCGCCTTCTTTGCTGGAATAGAATTTCGGCGAATCTGGCAGATATCGGTCGCCATGATTTTCTTTGATGTAGTCTCGGCACATGGCCAGTGCATCTTGACTTAAAAAGGTCGCATCAGTACGCATATAAGTGATGTAACCTGCCTCGTAGAGCCTTTGCGCGAGCATCATAGTCTTTTTGACGTTATAGCCGAGTCGGGTACTGGCCGCCTGCTGCAAGGTCGAAGTGATATAAGGCGCGCTCGGTTTGCTTTTAGTCGGTTTTGAATCACAACTATCAACAACCAGATCCGCCTGTTTTAAGATTGCTTGCGCCGCGTCGCTGTCTTGCTTATTCGTTGGTCGATATTTTTTATCTTGAAAGCGACGAACTTCCAGATTGAGAGCATTTTTTCCGGCGGTCAGGGTATCGGCATAAAGTGTCCAGTATTCTTCTGGAATAAACGCTCGGATCTCTCTTTCTCGCTCGACAACTAATTTAACCGCCACCGATTGGACACGTCCGGCAGATAAGCCGCGGGAAACTTTCTTCCATAATAGCGGCGACACCATAAAACCAACCACACGGTCTAGAAAACGCCGGGTTTGCTGGGCGTTAACAAAATCCATATCCAGCTCGGTGGGTTTTGAAAATGCTGCGGTGATGGCTTTTTTGGTAATTTCGTTAAACACAACCCGCTGATATTTATCATCACTACCGCCGATTTCTTCACGCAAATGCCAGGCAATCGCCTCTCCCTCTCTATCCAAATCCGTTGCGAGAAAGATTTTATCGGCATCTTTGGCGTACTTTTTAAGCTCTTTAACCACTTTTTCTTTGCCTGGCAAAGTGACATATTCTGCCGCCCAGTCTTTTTCGGGATTAAGCCCCATTCGCTTAAACAGCCCTTCTTTGGCCATTTTTGCCTTGTGCTTAATCTTGGCTTCGGGCGAGAGCTTGCGAGTAGCAGCGGCTTTTCTGGCTCGCTCTTTAGGGTCCGATGTACCTGTCGATGCTTTGGTTGGCAGATCGCGCACATGTCCTACACTGGATTTAACAATGTAGTCGTTGCCGAGGTACTTATTGATGGTTTTTGCTTTAGCCGGTGACTCGACTATAACTAATGACTTGCCCATGAATTTGAGATTATCCCTGGTGGATTTATTATAAATTGCGAATTCTGTCGCTTAGGTTATTTTATGCCCACTATTATAGATAGCATAACTTTCCTTTTTATTTTAGGATGATTTGTATGGTGTTAGTCAACTATTATTTTCATTTTTTGTGATTTTATCTGATTTGATATAAATTATCCTGTATAAAATAGTCATAACATCATCACTTCAACAAGCTAAGCGGCGCAGGGGTGGTGACTCGATTAACTCCGCGCCATGATGCCAGCATCATCATCAAAAATAACCCAGCTGGCAACTGCCACCAAAGCGCAAAATGAAACTCAAATTCGATATTAAATATCTGCCGATACAAAAAATAACTCACCAACTCGATACAACTGATCGCCACAAAGGATGACAAAATAGCCAGCCATAAAAACTCAAACCTGAAACTTGTCGCGATAAACCGACGACTTGCGCCTAACGTCCTTAAAATTGCTGACTGATGTAACTTTTGCGAAAATGTGTGTTCCATCGCCGCCCACAGTAACGCAAAACCCGCACCGACCACAAACACCATAATAAGCTCGATGGCTGAACTGACTTTGTTAATGATTTGTCTGATTTCCTCAAAGATCCTGTCGAGTTCAATAATAATTGCGGTAGGATGTTGATTAGTTAAATCTGCCACCAGTTTCTTTTTATCTTTGGCTAGATAAAAGGAGTTAATATAAGTTGGCGCAAAAGAATCCAGGGAGCCTGGATTGGCAATAATATAAAAATTAGGGGTAAAGGTCTGCCAGTCGATCGATCGAAAACTGGTTATTTGGGCACTCCAGCTTTCATCTCCCACTTTAAATGTCAGGCTATCACCAAGCTCTAATCCCAGTGTTTCGGCCATTTTATCTTCGATGGATATTGTTGCGGTTGGTTTTAAACCACCCACCTCTGACACTGGCTTAGCTTCAGGGCGGTTGCTTTGTGAACCCATATCTGGTGAAGCAAAATCAGGTAAACCCAGATCAGGCCAACTCCACTGACCAGCAACCACTTTATTTCCTTTCGGCAGAGCCGCCGTCCAGGTCATGTTGAGTTCACGCTTGAGGGAGTTATGTTGCAAAGCTTTTTCTGATAGAACGTCTTTAATATCCTGATGATTGATTTGCACCACTCTGCCACGCACCATCGGATAGGTTTCTGTCGACTTGATCTGATGACTGTTTAAAAATTGTTCTACTTCAGGCGCCTCAGATGCCGCAATATTCACCATAAAATGATTGGGCGCATCCTCGCCTAGACTCTGTTGCCATTTACTCATTAACTCAGTTCGCACAATCACCACCAGTGCGATCACAAAAACCGTGGTGCTAAAGGCTAATAAATGCAGCATGGTCACTCCTTTATTTGCATCCAACTGTCTCAAACTATAATTAACTGCGGCATTTTTTGAAACACTTAATCGACGAATTAACAAGGTGAAAAGTTTAGATAGCAGCGCAAAAATAGCGGCCATAAAAGCCAATCCGGCAAATACACTGGCGAGTAATTTGATGTCCTGCATTTGGACATACATCACCGCAATCATGGAAATCGCAGCTAAACCATAAATTGACCAGGCGCTGGCTTTCATCGGCTCTAATTGACGCCTTAACACTCTCATGGGTGGCACGCTTTTCAATTGAATTAATGAAGGCATGGCAAAACCCAGTAATAAAATAAACGAGGTCAACATAGGTAATAACAACACTGAAATATCAGCCGGAGGTAAGTTCTCGCCAAAAAGCTCCGCCAGCCAATTCACCATAAATGATTGAAAAACTAAACCGAGTAATGCGCCGATACCGATCCCAACTAAACTAACCATTAATAAAATGATCAAAAAGATACTGAGTACCTGATTATTATTCATCCCAAAACAGCGCATCAGCGCACTCATATCAAACTGCCGGGTGGCATAACGATTGGCCGACATAGCGATCGCCACCCCCAATAAAATCAGAGTTAACAGTCCAGAAAGACTAATATATTTTTTACTTCTGGATATCGCCGAGCCAGCCATTGGCGATTCATCAAATATCGTCACCAATCTTTGACTGGTATTTAATTGAGGTTTGATCCATTGCTCAAACGCCGCAATGTTTTGTTTATCGCCAATAAATAAATAGCGATAGTTAACCCGGCTGCCAGGCTGGATCACTTTAGTCGCGGCTAAATCCTGCAAACCAATAATCGCGGTCGGAGCAATATTAAAAAGGGTTGAGCCTTGCCCTGGTTGCAACATAATAGTCCCGTCTATTTTAAGATCGGTATAACCTAACTCCAGCTTTTGTCCCTTTTGGGCGTTAAGCACGGACAAAATTCTTGGCTCGATCCAGATCCGCCCTTTATCAGGATGGCCAGAAACTACTCGTGCTTCATCGTATGGCGTATCGGCAATTTCAATTCGGCCTTTTAATGGATAATTATCAGAAATAGCTTTAACTGCAGACAGTTGCAATTGGTCATTAGCAGATAAAACACTAACAAATTCGACGATTTCGGCACGGGTTAAATCTTGTTGACTGGCTTTATCTAACCAGTTGACATCGACTGGTTTTGGCGACGTAATCACCAGATCGGCACCAAGCACTTGTGAGGCCTGCTGGTTAGTGGCAGATTCAACCCGATCAATAATCAAATAAATCACGCTCACCGAAGCCATCGCAATTGCCATCGCAAAGATTAAGTTAAGCAGATCGCCTCGCCGCCAATCCCGCCGAAAAATTCGCAATGCAATAGAAAGTAATAACCGCTTGCTGATCATAGGTTATCACCAGAAGATGCGCTCCCTGCGTTAAGCGCAGAACCAGACTGCATCGAATTTTCGATTACTTCACCCGCGCTCAAAGTGATTGAATTATCACATCGCTCGGCAAGATGATGATCATGGGTCACCAAAATCATAGTCGCATTAGACGCTTTGTTGAGTTCAAACATCAAATCAACGACTTTTTGTCCGGTCTTGGTATCCAGATTACCGGTCGGCTCATCCGCCAATAATAATTTAGGCTCAGACACAAACGCGCGAGCGATCGCCACTCGTTGTTGCTCGCCACCGGAAAGCTGATTAGAAAAATGATTGAGTCGATGAGACAAACCCACCTTGTCTAGCATAGCAATAGCTTTAGTTTTTGCTTGTCGATCACCTTTTAGCTCCAAAGGCATCATCACATTTTCTAACGCGGTTAAACCGTCAATCAATTGAAAACTCTGAAAGATAAAACCCAGATTTTCCTTTCGAGACAAGGCTCGCTGCTCTTCGCTAAGCGCAAAAATAGATTGTGATGCTAACCACACTTCGCCGCTACTCGGTTTATCCAATCCTGCAAGCAGGCCTAAAAGCGTGGTTTTTCCTGAACCGGATTCACCGATAATAGCCAGACTTTTACCTTCTTCCAGCTCGAAAGATACGTGTTTTAATATGGTTAAATCGGTGTCGGAAATGGTGACACGCTTACACAAATTAATCGCTTTTAGCATTGTTTACTCGAATATGGGCGGGAGAAATAGATTCGACTATTATTTAGAGTTTCTGATTAGATTTCAAGCGGAGCATTTGTAAGCAAATTTATCCTGAATCAATGAGCCAAACATTAATTGACTTTCGACTAGTTTGTAACTTGGTATTTTCAAAGTGATCAGTCGATAGCATCTCCCCTGTCAGTTATGCTAGTCTGAACAGGAATTTGGTCAGAGCACACCAACAATGAAAATATCCAACATACTGATTTTCTTGATATTGTTATTATCCAGTCAATTTGGCTTGTCAGCCAATAAAAACATTCTTGTTTTTGGCGATAGCCTGAGTGCGGCCTACAATATTCCCAGCGACAAGGGCTGGGTCAATTTACTAAAACAAGAGCTGCAAAAAAAGCAGCAGGATAGCGAGATCACTAATGTCAACATTGCAAACGCCAGTATCAGCGGTGAAACATCTGCTGGCGGTGTTACTCGATTCCAGTCACAAATGACTAAAACAAAGCCAGATATCGTTATTCTGGAACTTGGCGCTAACGATGGTCTTCGGGGTTACGATTTAACCACTACCCGGCAAAATTTGACCAACATGATAATAATAAGCCAGCAAGCCAATGCCTCCGTGTTGTTAGCTGGGATCCATATGCCACCAAATTATGGTAGAACCTATACCCGCAAGTTTGACCAGATTTTTACCGATTTAGCCAAAATGGACAAGGTCAGTTTAATTCCGTTTATTCTGGAAGGAGTGGCCACCAATCCAGAGTTTATGCAAAAAGATGGATTACATCCCAATGAAAAAGGCCAAATCGTCATTGTTAATAATGTGCTCCCTTATCTCTTGCCGTTGTTAAAAACAAATTAGCCCTGATCGACATAAATATCCGACCAAAAAACGAAATCAAAAATTATTGCTTTGCTACTTTGAAATCAAACTAAACTAAAGGATAATATCCGCCAGATTTATTATGTGGATCTCCCCTTCTCTCCAATTAATAATTCTCTAATTATCAAAGTAAGGGTCTTTTTTATTAGTTTATTAATAGGAATACTCTTATGAATACAAACAGTCAAAACACATTTGAAGTCAATTTCGATGGCCTGGTCGGTCCTACTCATAACTATGCTGGTTTATCAGTTGGCAATGTTGCATCACTAAAAAATGCAGCTCAAGCCTCCAACCCCAAGCAAGGTGCATTGCAAGGTCTCGCCAAAATGAAGGCCTTATCAGATATGGGCCTAAAACAGGCGGTACTACCGCCGTTAGAAAGACCTGATGTTCATGTATTACGCCAATTGGGGTTTAGTGGCAGCGATGAGCAAGTGATCACTCGCGCTGCTAAAGAAGCACCTTCTGTATTTGCAGCGACTTGCTCAGCATCCAGCATGTGGACAGCTAACGCTTGCACCATTTCACCCAGTAGTGATACCCAGGACCGTAAAGTGCATTTTACTGCGGCTAACCTGTCGAATAAATTTCATCGCTCGATTGAGGCGCCGACAACATCCCGTGTTTTAGAAGCGATTTTTACTAACAGCGAGTATTTCTCTCATCATGAAGCCTTACCCATGGGCGATCACTTTGGTGATGAAGGCGCGGCCAATCATACTCGTTTTTGCCAATCTTACGGCGAGCAAGGGGTTGAGTTTTTTGTATTTGGTAAATATGCCTTTGATAATAGCAAACTATTCCCAAAGAAATATCCAGCCAGGCAAACCTTTGAAGCCTCTCAAGCGATTGCGCGTTTGCACCAATTAAACAAAAACAAAACGGTGTTTGCCCAGCAAAATCCTGATGTGATCGACGCAGGTGTGTTCCATAACGATGTAATTGCCGTCGGCAATCAGGATTGCCTGTTTTACCATGAAACCGCTTTTTTGAATTCAGATAAAGTGATCGACGACTTACAAACAGCCTTTGGTGAATCGCCGATGCATTTTATCAAGGTGCCTGAATCCTCAGTCAGTATTTTTGATGCGGTGCATACCTACTTGTTTAATAGCCAGTTAGTCACGCTTACCGATGGTACTATGGCGATCATCGCGCCCGGAGAATGTCGCGAAAATGCCAATGTTAAGGCTTATCTGGATTCGGTAATTGCTGGCGATAATCCAATCAGCAAAGTTGAAATATATGATGTGAAACAAAGTATGCAAAACGGCGGTGGACCGGCTTGTTTGCGGCAAAGGGTCGTTTTGTCAGAGTCTGAAATGAATGCCAGTAATCAGGCGGTTTACATCAATGATGCGCTTTTTGGCACTCTGAATAACTGGGTAGAAAAACATTACCGTGATTCGTTGTCTGAAAGTGATTTGGCTGATCCTCAGTTATTAGTTGAGTCTCGTACTGCGCTGGATGAGTTGACGCAAATATTAAATTTGGACTCGGTTTACCCATTTCAGCTATAACATAAATTTCACTTCTTTTTGTAGGATGAGTGCTAACTCATCAAATGACTGTCGTTTACCCTGCAATATTGATGGATTAGCACCCATCCTACAGCTCACTCCTATTGCAATGTCCTTACCTAACCATTATTCTTGCGAGTGGACCCAGCCTTTATGAAATGAGTAAAGGCGATAATAATTAAAATTAATCTAATCGATTCAAATAATTGAGACAATAATAATGAATTTTAAAAATATGTCCTTAAGTGGAAAAATCTTTGTAGGGCTTTTTGGCGGTTTTATCTTCGGATTTATCTTAGTCGGACTTGGCGGTATTAATGATACTGTAGCGAGTTTTATTAACAATACCGTGATTGGCAGTTTCTCGGTTGCTAAAAACCTGTTTGTTAACGCCCTAAAAATGGTCGTTGTCCCCCTTGTACTGGTGTCTCTTGTTTGCGGCACCTGTTCGTTATCAGATCCATCAAAACTTGGTCCCTTAGCAGGAAAAAGTCTCGCACTTTATCTTCTCACTACTGCAACCGCGATTTCTCTGGCTTTAGCATTCGCAAGTTTTTTCGAACCTGGCTCAGGTATTTCAGGAGAGGAAATTGCAGCTGCGGCTAAAGACTATGTTCCAAAAGAAGCTCCTCCACTGTCCGCGGTGTTTAGCGGTCTTGTTCCGAGCAATCCATTCAAAGCATTGTCTGGCGGAAACATGCTGCAAGTCATTGTTTTTGCAATTCTTTTAGGTATAGCAATTTCTAGAGAAGGTGAAAAAGGCCAACAAATAGCAGCCTTTTTTGAGTCTATGAATGAAGTAATATTAAAACTGGTTACTATCATTATGCATATAGCGCCTTACGGTGTTTTCTGTATTATGAGTACGGTGGTCTATTCTACAGGATTAGATGCGATCATGAACTTAGCCGTATATTTCATCCTGGTTGCTGTGACATTGATGATTCATTTATCACTGACCTATCCAATTCTGCTCGTTGTTTTTGCGGGTCTC
>JAUUYO010000071.1 GCA_030590405.1 Kangiellaceae bacterium | reverse complement strand
TGGACACAGTTATCAAAAATACCACTCCAAGTCTGGCGCTTCTTAAAAAACTGTTTTATGAAGAAAGCCTCTCCACAACTCTATGAGAGACAACTGAAGCCAATATTGACGTACTATCTATGAATATGTACGGACACCGTTACCCTAGAGGATGGAGTGAACTGGTTCAGAAAAAATTGACATGTGGTACGTGTTGGCGTACGCTTGCTTTTGAGAGGTAAATAATGTCAACATTGAATGTAACTGAAGCAAGAGCAAATTTATATAATCTAATAGATGAAACCGCGGAAACCCACGAACCAATTTTGATCACAGGCAAAAGAGGCAATGCCATTTTACTCGCAGAAGAGGATTGGCGCGCTGTTAATGAAAGCCTTTATTTGTTGTCCATTCCAGGAATGGGAGAATCAATTAGAGAAGGTGTGTCAACAGAATTAAGTGAGTGCGAAAAGGATCTTGACTGGTAATGTGGCAGCTTTATTTTACCAAACAAGCAAAGAAGGACGCTAGAAAATTAGCCTCAGTAAACTTAAAAAACAAAGCTCAAACTTTGCTTGTAGTCATTCAGAATAACCCTTATCAAACCCCACCGCCATATGAAAAACTAGTGGGAGATTTAAGTGGTTCTTATTCTCGAAGAATCAATATTAAGCACCGGTTAGTGTATCAAGTATTAGAAGAAGAAATGGCTGTAAAAGTGTTGCGTATGTGGACACACTATGAATAATGATCAGCCGATCAATGTTCTTTCTGTAGAACTTCTGCACTTTTATAAAAAATGCCTTTACCTACTCACCCATTTTAAAATGCATCAAATAATTAACATCCACACCTTTATCTAATTTATAATTTTTGGTAAGCGGGTTGTAATGCATGCCAATAATATTTTTTAATTCTAAACTTGCACTTCGTGCCCAACGTCCAATCTCAGAAGGTTTAATAAATTTCTCATATTGATGAGTGCCTTTGGGCAACATTTGCAAGAGATATTCAGCGCCCACAATAGCAAACGCAAAGGCTTTAGCGGTTCGGTTAATAGTCGAAATAAATACATCACCGCCAGGTTTTACCAAAGCTGCGCAGGCTTGGATTACTGAGCTGGGATCAGGCACATGTTCGAGCATTTCCATGCAAGTGACCACATCATATTGGGCGGATTCCTTCTCAGCTATTTGCTCTGCGGTAATTTGCTGGTAGTCGACCTTTTGGCCGGATTCTAATTGGTGCAGTTTGGCCACTGATAATGGTGCTTCGCCCATATCGATGCCGGTGACGATGCCACCTTTTTCTGCCATTGAATCGGTGAGTATTCCGCCGCCACAACCAATATCGATAATTTTCTTTTTAGTCAGCCCTTGAGCGTGTTGAACAATATAATCCAGTCGCAATGGATTGATTTCATGCAGCGGTTTGAATTCACTTTCTTTGTCCCACCAGCGAGAAGCCAGATCGGCAAACTTTTTGATTTCTGCTGCATCTACATTCAGTGTGACAGTCATAATTTTAAAACCTGTTGTTGTTGTTGTTGGACATTAATATTTAACTACAGCTCTGAATTTTGTTTTTGCACGATCTTATTTTCCAAAATCTTATCTTTCCAGGATCGGGCATTATTTAAAATGTTGCTTTCATTGAGGCTGGTGAGTTGTCGATTATTAAGCAATTGTTTACCGGCTACCCACACATGGGTCACCTGGTTTCTGGATGCGGCATAAACAATTTGTGAAACCGGGTTGTAAACCGGTTGAGTTTCTATCTGGTTTAAGTCGATGGCAATAATATCGGCCTGTTTACCGTGCTCAAGTGAGCCGATGTCATCTTCTAAGCCTAAGGCTTTAGCGCCGCCCATGGTGGCCGCATAAAGCGCCTGGTAAGCAGACAGCTTCTCTGGGTCAAGGCAATCAATTTTTGCCAGCAGGGCAGCTGATTGAAGCTCTGCAAGCATATCTAAGTCATTATTGCTGGCAGCGCCGTCAGTACCAATGGCCAAATTAACCCCAGCATCCAATAACTGACCAGTTGGACAACAGCCGCTGGCTAGTTTCATATTCGATTGAGGGCAATGGATCACATGAGTACCAGTTTCTTCAAGCCAGCTGATTTCTTGTTCGTTCAATTGAGTCATATGCACCGCATTGAGTTGTGGGTTTAATAAACCCAATTTGTGTAGTTGCTCAAGCGGGCGAATATCGTGTTTTTTCTGGTAATCAAAAACTTCAGCGGCGGTTTCATGCAGATGCATATGGATATTAAGCGACAGTTCAAAACTGAGGGTGCTAAGTTTTTCCAGGGTTTGTGGTGAAACGGTGTAGGGTGCGTGCGGCGCAAAGCTAAATGTCAGATTGCTATTGTGTTTGTATTGATCATAAACGCTTAAGCCTTTACTGATACATTCGCTCGCATCTCTTGCCCATACAGTTTCAGAGTCAACTACCATCAAGCCAATATTGGCTCTAATGCCTGATTGTTGAGCCGCCCTGGCAATTTGGTCCGGCATAAAATACATGTCCTGAAAGCAGGTGGTACCGCCTCGAAGCATTTCGGCGATAGCCAGTTGAGTTCCTTGATATACAAATTCATCATCAACAAATTGGGCTTCTACGGGCCAAATAGCCGTTTCTAGCCATTGATGAAGGGGGAGGTCATCGGAATATCCTCTTAGCAATGACATCGCCGCATGACAGTGGGCATTAATTAAGCCGGGCATAAGCGCCATGCCTTTGAGTTCTGTTATTTCACAATCAGGGTAGCGAGCTAATATTTGATCTCTGGATAATATATCCAGAATTTTGCAATCTTGAATAATTATCGCGTGATTGTCTAACCATTGCGGCGCTTCCAGGTCGTGATGGTCACAAGTCGGCGTTTGGGTCATGGGGAGTATCCATTCGGCCGCCAGTGCGATCAATGGATGTTTGTTGGTGGTAGATGGTTCGATTGTATTCATTGAAGAATTATTATCCGGAACTCGTTTTTATATGGGATCAACGATTAGCTAAGATTAAGTTCGCCATTTTACTCATTTTTGTGAGTATCAAAAAGTAATATCCGCTATTTATTGTCGGCTAGCGTCAATTAATCGTTTTTTTTGCTAAAATCGGCCGCAAAAAGCCGTTAGTTGACTACTTATTGAGCAACTAAACAAGCGCAGCGATTGGGAATTGTTTAATCGCTTTCAAGAGTAAAATTAACTGCGTATTTGCATTAGGTTCTATGCTATAATTTCGCGCTTTATTATGCATTTATTTTGAACTGAATTCGAATCAGTTTTGAATTCCAACTGGGCGTTTTTTGAGCACTGAATCCAATCTCAGGATTATCCTTTGTAGTGTCAAATAAACGTATAAAATCAATAAGATAAGGAATAATGGTCGTTTATGGGTGAGTTCGCTAAAGAAGTCCTTCCGATTAACATTGAAGATGAGTTAAAAGTATCCTACCTGGATTATGCGATGAGCGTAATTGTTGGGCGGGCACTTCCCGATGTTAGAGACGGTTTAAAACCGGTTCACAGGCGCGTTTTGTATGCCATGAATGTCCTTTCCAATGATTACAATAAACCTTACAAAAAATCCGCTCGTGTCGTCGGTGATGTAATTGGTAAATACCATCCTCATGGCGATACCGCCGTTTATGACACTATAGTAAGAATGGCGCAGCCGTTTTCGTTGCGTTATATGCTGGTTGATGGTCAAGGGAACTTTGGTTCGGTGGATGGTGATTCTCCAGCAGCGATGCGATATACAGAAGTTCGTATGGATAAACTCGCTCATCAATTATTGAGTGATTTAGACAAAGAAACCGTTGATTGGCAAGAAAACTATGACGGTTCAGAAAGCGAACCTAAAGTGATGCCGACCCGTGTGCCTAACCTGTTGGTGAATGGCTCATCAGGTATTGCTGTTGGTATGGCGACTAATATTGCCCCGCATAATATGAACGAAGTGATTAGTGCTTGTCTGGCGCTGATCGATAATGCTGATATGACTTTAGAAGATATCATGGAGCATATTCCTGGTCCTGATTTTCCGACTCAAGGTATTATCAATGGCCGAGCCGGTATTTTGCAGGCCTATCAAACGGGTCGAGGACGCATTCATATTCGCGCTCGTCACCATATCGAAACCGACGATAAAAATGGCAAAGAGAGCATTGTTGTTACCGAACTCCCTTATCAGGTTAATAAAGCGCGTCTGATCGAAAAAATTGCAGAATTAGTCAAAGATAAAAAAATTGAAGGTGTTACAGCACTGCGAGATGAGTCAGATAAAGACGGCATGCGTATGGTCATTGAGCTTCGTCGCGGTGAAAATTCTGATGTACTGATGAACAACCTCTATTCTCAATCGCAGATGCAGACGGTTTTTGGGATTAATATGGTGGCGTTGCAAGATGGACAGCCTAAATTATTTAATCTTAAGGAAATGCTCGAAGCTTTTGTCAAACATCGTAAGGAAGTGGTTATTCGTCGAACGATATTTGATTTGCGTAAAGCCAGGGAAAAAGCCCATGTGCTTGAAGGTTTAGCTCTGGCACTGGCCAACATCGATGAAATTATTGAATTGATCAAGAAAGCGGAAAATCCTGCAGCAGCTAAAGAACAATTGGTAGCACAAGGTTGGGATGCGAGCGCTATTTTAACCATGTTAGACAGTGCCGGTTCAGATGCCTGTCGTCCCGATGATTTAGATGAAAAATATGGTTTGGTTGACGGTAAATATTTCATCTCACCAGTACAAGCGCAAGCCATTCTGGATTTAAAACTGCACAAGTTAACCGGTTTAGAACACGAAAAAATAATCAATGATTACAAAGGGTTGATTGCATTAATTGCTGAACTGTTAGAGATACTCAATAGTATTGTTCGTTTGATGGAAGTGATCCGTGAAGAATTAATTGAAGTGCAAGAAACGTTTGGTGATGAAAGAAGAACTGAGATCACAAATAGCTCCGCTGATCTGTTAATTGAAGATTTGATCCCGGAAGAAGACGTGGTAGTGACTTTATCTCACGAAGGGTATGTCAAATATCAACCTCTGGCGCTATATGAAGCGCAACGTCGAGGCGGCAAAGGTAAGTCGGCGACTAAAATGAAGGAAGAAGATTTCATTGAAAAACTTCTGGTCGTTTCAACTCATGCCACTATTTTATGTTTCTCAAGTGCCGGTAAAGTTTATTGGTTAAGAACCTTCGAGTTACCACTGGCCAGTCGTGGCGCGAGAGGAAAACCAATCGTCAATATCCTGCCACTGGCTGAAAATGAGCGAATTACCAGTATATTACAGGTGAAAGAATATAAAGAAGATGAATATGTGTTTATGGCAACCGCTAACGGCACGGTAAAGAAAACCTCTTTAGAGCAATTCTCAAGACCAAGAGCGAACGGCATTATTGCCTTGCGTCTGGATGAAGGTGATGAGCTGATTGGAACCGTTGTGACCAGTGGCGACGATCATCTGATGTTATTTAGTGATGCGGGTAAAGTGATCCGCTTCCATGAAGAAAAAGTGCGTCAAATGGGGCGGACCGCTCGCGGCGTGAGAGGCATTCGTATCACAGAAGAGCAATGTGTTATTGCTTTAGTCAGAGCTGACGATGACAGCCAGATCTTAACTGTAACTGAAAATGGTTACGGCAAACGAACCTGTATGACTGAACATCCTCTGAGAGGCCGTGGTGGTCAAGGAGTGATCTCAATTACTTTAAGCGAGCGTAACGGTAAAGCGATCAGCGCGGTGAGAGTAAAAGATGGCGATGAAATAATGCTGATCAGCAAAGGTGGAACACTGGTTCGTACCCGCGTTGATGAGATCAGAATCATGGGCCGAAATACTCAAGGCGTTCGTTTAATTCGTCTTCAGGAAGATGAAACGTTAGTTGGTTTACAGCGAATTGATGAATTGGAAACGCCAGAAGGCGATGAAATTGTAGAAGGTGATAACTCAGCTGATATCAGTTCGGATACAGCTTCGGATACAACTTCAGAAATTTCACCTGATAGTGGCGATTCAAATGTAGCTGAAGACAATGCAAGCTCTGACTCCGAAGAAGTTCCTGACTCTGAAGAAGTTCCTGACTCTGAAGAAGATTCTGGTTCGGAAACTAAGGACGAGTAGCTTGAGTCAACCGACTTATAATTTTTGCGCGGGTCCTGCCGCTTTGCCTAAGGCTGTTTTAGAACAAGCGCAAAAAGAGTTACTCGATTGGCAAGGGCTTGGCGTTTCGGTGATGGAAATCAGTCATCGCTCGGCAGAATATCAGACGATGGCCAACAAAGCAGAAGCCAATTTTCGTCAATTGATGAATATTGGTGATGATCACGCCGTTTTGTTTATGCATGGCGGCGCATCTTTGCAGTTTTCCAATATTCCAATGGCGTTATTGCAGCATCACTCAGCCGATAGTAATCTCCAGGCAGACTATTTATGCAATGGCATCTGGTCTTCAAAAGCAGCCAAAGAAGCCGCCCGCTTTGGTAAAGTTAATGAAATTGATATGGTGGAAATCGACCAGCAGGGCAATCGTTCGTTAGTTGATTGGTCAAAATGTCAGACATCAACTAATCCGATTTATACCCATTACACGCCTAATGAAACTATTGAAGGTTTACGGTTTGAATCTCTGCCTCAAACCTCAACGCCGCTGGTTGTTGATTTATCCTCTTGTATTTTATCTGAGCAAATAAACGTCAATGACTTTGATTTGATTTATGCTGGCGCGCAAAAGAATATTGGTCCGGCAGGTATGACAATCGTGATTGTGAAACGTAGCCTGTTTGAAAAAATGAATTTTGATAAGACCCCGAATATCTTTAATTACCAAGAGCAAGCTAAACAGGGTTCGATGATTAATACCCCGGCGACTTATACCTGGTACTTAGCCAGTCTGGTATTTGAGTGGCTAATCGAGCAGGGCGGTGTTAAACAAATGGAAAAGTTTGGCATCGAAAAGTCCGGGCTTTTATATCGCTGTATTGATGAAGATGGTTTTTACCATAATCCGGTAGCGATCAAAGATCGTTCAAGAATGAATATTCCTTTTATTTTGAAAGATGAGGAGTTAAACGACAAGTTTTTGCAGCAGGCTAAACAAGCTAATCTTGTCGGGTTAAAAGGCCACCGTAGTGTTGGTGGTATGCGGGCCAGTTTATATAACTCAATGCCAGTTGAAGGTGTTGAGGCGCTTACTCATTTTATGCGTGAGTTTAAGTCCGAAAATGGGTAATAGTTCCAGGTTTCAGTTTTGTAGGGTGAATTAGAGCGTTTTTAACTCGTAATCCACTGGCAGCAACTCTCTTTCAAGTTGGGTTACGGCTAAACAATTGCTTAATTCTACGTTTCCACAATGAATCAGCTAAAGACTAATTTTATGAAAACCATTATGTTATGAAAACCATTATGTTATGAAAACCATTATGTTATGAAAAAAATTATCACCATCGATGGCCCATCTGGCGCAGGAAAAGGCACGCTGACTCAGTTAGTTGCAGATAAACTGGGTTGGCATATTCTCGATAGCGGCGCGCTTTATCGAATATTGGGGGTTGCAACTGAGCAAGCCGGCATCGATCTGTCGGTTGATTTTTTAAGCGAAACCTCAAAAAATACCATCACCGATACTATCACCGAGACTATTACCGAACTGGCTCGCCACTTGGATGTTGAATTTCAATTAAATCCAGATTCTGGCGAAGTAGAACCTTTTCTTAAAGGGGTCAATCTGGCCAAACAAATCCGTACCGATGAAGCTGGTCAATCGGCCTCAAAAGTAGCTGCTATTCCATCAGTAAGAGACGCATTATTAGCTCGACAAAGAGATTTTGATCAAGCTCCGGGGCTGGTAGCTGATGGTCGAGACATGGGCACGGTGGTATTTTGTGATGCGCCAGTTAAAATTTTCTTAACTGCTAGCGCCGAATGTCGAGCAAAAAGACGCTATCAACAGTTGATAAATAAAGGCGTTGGTGCTAATATGCGCGCGCTTTTAGAGAGCATCCAGGCACGCGATGAGCGTGATAGAACGCGTTCTGTGGCTCCATTGATTCCTGCAGTTGACGCTTTTGTTGTTGATAGTTCAGACTTAACGATTGATCAGGTTCTTGCTCAAGTAATTGATTTTACAAGTGAAAAGCTACCGGAAATTCTCCTGGAATAGTGCTCGCCTAAGCAGGCTAATCCAGTCGATTTCGCAAGGTCTTCATTGACCTTAAAAAAACTGGATTTCAGCCTTAATGTTAGAAATTCTCAAATATTATTTTTTTGCTGATTAATGGATTAATTGGCTTTTATTAAAATTTCCGAATTAACGGGATTGTTATTTTGGTGTTTGTAACCCGATATTAACAAATTTGGGCAATCAAGCCTTAATGGATGTAATGTCAACTAGGTAATTTAAGATGAGCGAAAGTTTCGCAGAGTTATTTGAACAGAGCATTAAAGAAACCGAAATACGTCCAGGAGCGATTGTTTCTGGTACGGTAGTCGCGATTGATAGTGAAACAGTCACTGTTAATGCTGGACTAAAATCAGAAGGTGTTATCCCTCTGAATCAGTTCCTTAATGAGAAAGGTGAGGTAGAAGTTGAAATCGGTGATTCAGTTGATGTTTCTTTAGAAGCCATCGAAGATGGATACGGTAATACTCAACTTTCACGTGAAAAAGCTAAACGTTTTGCAACCTGGATTGAGCTTGAAAAAGCTTGTGAAGCGAGCGAAACAGTTATCGGTGTTATCACTGGCAAGGTTAAAGGTGGATTTACGGTTGAGATTAAGGATGTTCGCGCATTCCTCCCGGGTTCATTAGTCGACGTACGTCCAGTTCGTGACACAGCTCATCTTGAAGGTAAAGACCTGGAATTTAAGGTTATCAAACTCGACCAAAAACGTAACAACGTGGTTGTTTCTCGTCGTAGCGTAATTGAAGCTGAAAATTCAGCTGAAAGAGAAGAGTTATTAGAAAAGCTAGAAGAAGGTGCTGTCGCTAAAGGTATCGTTAAGAACCTGACTGACTACGGTGCGTTTGTTGATTTAGGTGGCGTTGACGGCCTGTTGCATATCACTGATATGGCCTGGAAGCGTGTTAAGCATCCTTCTGAAGTGGTTCAGGTTGGCGACGAAATCGACGTTAAAGTTCTTAAATACGATCGTGAACGTTCACGTGTATCACTAGGAATGAAGCAATTAGGTGAAGATCCATGGGCTGATTTAAATCGTCGTTATCCAGAAGGTGCGCGTTTATTTGGTCGTGTAACTAACCTAACTGACTACGGTTGTTTCGTAGAAATTGAAGAAGGCGTGGAAGGTTTAGTACACGTTTCTGAAATGGATTGGACCAATAAAAACATCCACCCAAGTAAAGTGGTTAACTTAGGTGATGAAGTTGAAGTGATGGTGCTTGATATTGATGAAGAGCGTCGTCGTATTTCTCTTGGTCTTAAGCAATGTATTGCTAATCCTTGGGGTGAGTTTGCCAGCAAATTCAACAAGAACGATAAAGTCACTGGTAACATCAAATCGATCACTGATTTTGGTATCTTTATCGGCCTGGAGGGCGGCATTGATGGTTTAGTTCACTTATCTGATATTTCCTGGTCATTGACTGGCGAAGAAGCGGTTCGTGAATTTAACAAAGGCGATGAAGTTGAAGCGGTTGTCCTTTCGGTTGATGCTGAAAGAGAAAGAATTTCTTTAGGTATCAAGCAGGTTGATTCTGACCCATTTGCTCAGTTTATTGCAGATAATGCAAAAGGAACTATTGTGACTGGTACGGTAATCAGTGCTGATGCAAAAGGCGTTAAAGTTTCTCTTGGTGAAAACATCGAAGGGTACTTGAGAGCAGCTGAAATTAGTGAAGAACGTGTTGAAGATGCGTCTAAGCATTATAAAGAAGGCGACACGATTGAAGCTAAATTCACGGCTGTTGATAAAAAGAATCGCGGTATTACTTTATCAATTAAAGCAAAGTACAAGCAAGAAGAAGCTGACGCTGTTGCAGAGTTTAGCAAAGACGGTGATTCAAATGCACCAGCTACACTAGGCGACTTATTAAAAGAGCAGTTAGACCAGGAATAAACTAAGCGAGTTAACTTGCGCTTGATTTATCGGGTCAAATTTAAAAAATGTCCATAATCTATTGATTTTGGACATTTTTTTTTTGCATTTAGTCTTCAAATTGACTAAAGTACAAAGTATGGATCATTTGCTTCGAATATAAATGAAGGAAAGACTGAATGACAAAGTCTGAGTTAATAGAAAGGTTGGCCGCAAGACAAACTCAATTGTCCTTAAAGGATGTTGAGCTGGTTGTTAAAAATTTATTAGAACATATGGCTCAATCTTTGGCGCAAGGCGAGAGAATTGAAATTAGAGGCTTTGGTAGCTTCTCTTTGCACTACCGTGCGCCTCGTGTTGGACGAAACCCTAAAACAGGCCAGTCGGTAAATCTCGAAGGTAAATACGTCCCTCATTTTAAGCCGGGAAAAGAATTAAGAGATCGTGTTAACGAAAGCCTTCAGGATACCTGATGGACAAACGGAACGATTGAAAAGCATATCTTTGGATGTGCTTTTTTTTTGGCGCTGAAATAATCAATTTATTGAAATTAGTCTAGAGCCTGTTGAGCTTTCATAAGTCATCACTGTTTTTTGCGACTTTCGTATTTTTCATGGTTAATTAGGCACTTTTTGGAGTATCATTCTGACCAGCGGATAGGTGAAATCTACCAGGTTTATTGTTGATTTAATATTGATTGGTCCAATTATAGGTACAAACAGTTGAAGAATACTTTATTGATTTTACTAGTTGTGATTGTAGTAACGATATCGGCGTTATTTTTTGCGCAAAACGACGCCATGGTTGAGATAAAATATTTTGGTGGATCGGTTGAGTGGCAGATGAACTGGGTACTGATCTTTGTGTTGGTGTTGGGCTTTGTTTTAGGGGTGGTATCAATATTGGGTAATTGGCTGACCACAAAGGTAAAACTGGCTAATGCCAACCGTCGTTTAGCTGTCCATCAAAAAGAAATTAAGAACTTAAGAGCGTTACCGATCAAGGATGAATACTAGAGCCTTATGACTTATTTATCTTGGCATCAGGCAACGGCTCAAACGGTATGAATGAACTTATTTTCATATTTATATTGCTACTGCCGATCGCTTGGTACTTCGGTTTTCGCAATGGCAAAAAGCGGGAAGTCGGCAAATCTTCTGGGCGACAACACGGTTTGTCTAAAACCTATTTTACCGGCTTGAATTACCTGCTTAATGAAGAGTCAGATAAAGCGATTGATACTTTTGTCAGCATGCTCGAAGTCGATTCGGAAACCGTGGAAACTCATTTAGCTCTCGGCAATCTGTTCAGAAAAAGAGGTGAGGTCAATCGAGCTATCCGCATCCATCAAAACTTGATCGCCAGACCTTCTCTTACTTCAGAAGATCGAAAGCTGGCTTTACTTGAACTTGGTTACGATTATATGGGAGCCGGGTTGCTCGATCGCGCCGAGAATATTTTTAAAGAACTGAGCGGCGATTTTATCCATAAAAATGCCAGTTTGTCGCAATTATTAGTTATCTATCAACAAACAAAAGACTGGGAAAAGGCAATAGCGACGGCGGCTAAATTGCAATATCCGATGAGTGAAAACACTCAAAATGAAATCTCCCATTTCTACTGTGAATTAGCGGAAGAAGCGTTGCAAAAGCAATCTTATCGAGACGCGTCAGGTTACATGAAAAAAGCGTTTCAGGTCGATCCACAGTGCGTCAGAGCGACTCTGATTAGTGCTGAAGTACACTATTCCAAAGGGCGATATAAACAGGCCTTAAAATGTTATAAAGATCTTACTAAACAAGATATCGCTTTTTTACCTGAGGCGATGGATACTCTGACAAATTGCTACATTCAGCTCAATGATAAAAAGGGCTTATTAAACTTTCTTAGCGAAGCGCTAAGCAATGGAGGGGGTATTTCTACCATATTGGCCTATGCTGAGATTTTACAATCGCAGCAGGGTGATAAAGCCGCAGGGACCTTTATTGCCAGTCAGATGAACCAGCATCCTTCGTTAAAAGGATTGCTGAGACTGATTGAATTGCACATTGAACATGCTAGCGAACATGCCAAACCCAGTTTAGAAATGTTGCATGATATTGTTTCTAAACTGCTGAAAAACAAACCGATATATCATTGTGAACATTGCGGTTTCGATTCAAAAACGCTGTTCTGGCAATGTCCTAGCTGCAAATGTTGGGGTGGAGTAAAACCTATTCAAGGAATTGAAGGCGAGTAGTTGCTTAAAGAAAATGAAATTTATACTTAGAGGATATGCCCGTTGAGTCAATCAGCAAAAGAAACCGATCGAATCGATTCAAAAATAATCGTAGCTTTAGATTTTGATAATTTAGACCAGGCGCTAAAGCTAGTGAACCAGCTTGATCCAAAATTATGCCGTTTAAAGGTCGGCAAAGAGATGTTTACCTTATTTGGGCCTCAATGGGTTCGCCAGTTAATTGAACTCGGTTTTGAGGTGTTTTTAGACTTAAAATTTCATGATATTCCAAATACCGTGGCCAAAGCTTGCGCCGCAGCAGCCAAATTAGGGGTCTGGATGGTCAATGTACATGCTGCTGGTGGCGAAGAAATGATGAAAGCAGCGATGAAATCCTTGCAAACCTTCGGTAAGAACAGGCCATTGTTAACTGCAGTGACAATATTAACCAGTATGAATGCGCAGCAGTTTGAAAATATCGGATTTACTCGCAGCATTGATGATCAAGTTCTCCATTTGGCGATACTAGCTAAGCAATCAGGCTTAGATGGGGTGGTTTGCTCTGCGCTGGAAGCTGAAAGGTTATCCGAACACCTGGGTAAAGACTTTTGTTTAGTCACGCCAGGGATCAGGCCGGCTGGTAGTGACAAGGGTGATCAATCCAGAATTATGACGCCAAAACAAGCCATCGAAGCAGGTTCAACCTATCTGGTGATAGGTCGACCAATCACTCAATCGGCTGATCCTCTTAAAAGTTTGTGCGAGATCTCTGAAAGTCTTGCCTTCCGCTAGGCAGATTGGCTGCAATTGATTATGATTCGTTTTGCCAGTTGGCAAACAACGATCGACAAATGACGATCAACAAGCAATGATCCATTGGGGATCAAGGAACATTTTAGATTAATGAGTTAATTAATTAATCTGGATCCACACGACAAGGAGCAATATCATGAAATTATTTTCTTCAATTCTAATCACCTTATTATTTACACTCAGTTTTTCTCAATCATTAATGGCTAAAACGGCTACAGTCAAGCCTGGCATCGAGCAAATGGCCAGCGTCAACCTTAATAAAGCAGGTGCAAAGGAAATTGCTAAATCTTTAAAAGGCATTGGCATGAAAAAAGCTAAAGCGATTGTTGAATACCGGGAAAAGCACGGTGATTTTAAAGCGGTAGAAGAACTCGCCAGCGTTAAAGGGATCGGCGTTGCGACTATTGCTAAAAACTTCGACCGGATATTATTAAAATAACACGGCAGCCGAGTTTGTAATGGCAGATCAAAATAATAATTGAT
>JAUUYO010000043.1 GCA_030590405.1 Kangiellaceae bacterium | reverse complement strand
GTAATAATGTAATAAAAAAGCAGATCGTGAAATTGATTAAGGTTAAAAACGATGGTGATAGTTAAAAAGCTAAAAAAGCCCAGATAAGTCCACAGTTCTTTGGTTTTAAGTTTTATCGCTTGGATAGCGATAAGAATGGTTGAAATCAGGCTCGGGATCAAAATAGCGATTGCGGTTTTAGGATCAAAGCCTGGCATTAATATCACGCTTGTGAGAGTAAGTGCAGCACCCAAACCAATCCAAGTATTTCTATTGCTATTTTTATTTTTTTCATTCATCGGCAAAAATTTGGTGGTTATATAAACTAGCAGACAAATCCCAAAGCCCATCGATAAACTAACAATAAGAAGCAATCGAATATCCTGGAAAGGGTAGGAATAGGAAAAAAGCGCCCGTGATAATTCAATAAAGAGTTGGCTTGCGGCAAAAAAGCTCATCAATAAAAATAGAACATTAGTCCGCCGTTGATAAGGAGAAAAGCACGAAACGCCGAAATATAGGACTCCTAGTATGAGCGCCCCTAACGGAATAAAAGATTGCCTAATATTGCGTTGGATAAAAAAAGTGGGATCTGAGTAAACGCCAAAACCAACGAAATTGACAGGACTCGCCAAGTTCAAAAAGCCATGGTGTGAAGATAAAAAAAGTACCAGCTCATTTGATTCTTTTTTGATCAGCTGGGGTTGAACATAAAACATGGCATCGATTTTTCCGGGAAATTCATCAATTGCTGAGAATGCAGGAGTACCATTTTTGCCTATTAAATGACCATTGAAATAAACATCACTCGAGGTTTTACCGGAAATAAAGACACTATGAGGGCGTTTGTTATCACGCATTGGTTGAGGAATATCCAGACTTGCTTTTACCCAAATGGCGGTATTTTGTGGATTAATATTAATCGCGTGAGTTTTGAAACATTCTGGCTCGGTAAATAATGGCGGAGTGGTTTTATTAAGTTGAGCGGGACAGATAACCACTTCATCAATATCAATCGATATAATGCTCACCGCGAGTAGATTTTGGCTCAAACAGCCGTATGCAATCAGACCAATTGCCGGAAGTAGATATTTCAGATAATTCCTATATTTCATACGAGGCACTATAACTTTAAACGCCAAAAGTTGCCTCTCCTTTCACAGAGAAAAAACTACCGTTAATAGATTCTGAATGAAAAATGACGTCCTTTCAAAGAGTTAACCGTGAAATAGGTCACTGTATAAGGGATAGTTGTGGTTGGCTTAATCAACAGGAACGCTCAATGTTTTATAAAAAACTACCAACTATTTTGTTATCAATAATCATTTTTTCAGACTTCGGTCCGGCAGTTGCGATGGCAGCAGGGCAAAACAACATTTATCCCGGCGAAAAGGAAATACTGTTTGAAAATGATGGTCAGTCGGTTAAGGCCTTTGAAGGATCTATTCAAGTATTAGAAAATCGAGCCGATCCTGAAAGTCGTGAAATCCCACTCAAATACGTGAGGTTTCCTGCAACGACAAACAAAAAAGCATCGCCGATTATTTATCTTGCTGGCGGCCCTGGTGGTTCTGGCATTTCAACCGCGCAATATCCGGGATTCCGCTTCCCACTATTTATGGCGCTACGGGAATTTGGCGATGTGATAGCGCTTGATCAGCGCGGCACTGGTAAATCAAAAACGGCTCCCAGATGTACCTCAAAGCAAGTCATGCCCTTAGCGGAAAAAGTGACTGAAGCGCAAATAACCAAACTCTATCGCAATGCGGCAAAAGAATGTGTGTCCTTATGGGAAAAAGAAGGGGTGGATATTTTGGGTTATACCAGTATTCAAAGCGGCATGGATATCGATGAATTACGTCAACATTTTAACGCGGAAAAAGTGACTCTTTGGGGCATTTCCTACGGCAGTCACCTGGCATTAGCCAGCCTGAAAGTGATGCCGGGCAAAATCGAAAAGCTCATTATCGCCAGTGCAGAAGGACTTGATCAAACCGTCAAGTTACCAAAGCGAACTGATGCCTATTTTGACAGACTACAATTAGCCATTAATCAACAACCGAAGGCAGCGAAAGCTTATCCCGATATTAAGGCTTTGATGCAGCGGGTACATAACCAATTAAAAAGCAAGCCGATAGCGCTTAAAATCCCGCAAAAAGATGGCAGTCAAATCGATTTTCTTTTTCAGTCATTTCATATGCAAGGACTCGCATCGGCAATGATTGCTGATCCACATCGTGGTGTACCCAGGTTATTGGGTATCTATCAGGCATTAGATCAGGGGATAAGTGATTTTTTACCACAAATTATAAAGCGCGCGGGTTTTGATGATAACCGCATTTCATTTGATGTGATGTCATTCGGTATGGATATCGCATCCGGTATCACTCGGCAAAGAGAAAAATTAGTCGCCACGCAAGCCAAAACATCTTTGTTGGGAAATATTCTAAATTTCCCGATGCCGCAATTAAACAAAGCTGTTAAAGGACTCGATTTAGGGGACGAGTTTAGAAGCCTTCCACGTAGCGATGTGCCGACATTGTTGTTGACTGGCACATTGGACGGAAGAACCTATATTGAGTCTCAAAAAGAAGCAACCATGGGATTAACTAATCTGACTCAAGTAAAGGTCATCAATGCCGGTCACAACTTGTTTATGAGTTCGCCTGAAATAACTGAAACAATTAAGGCATTTTTGGCAGAAGAAAAGCTGAGCGTTTCTGAAATTGAGGTGAAGTTACCGCCTTTTGTTAAGTGATTGCCAGGTTTAGTGGTTGGCATTGTTCCAGCGATAATCAGCAATTCTCGGTGAAAAGAGTTTGTAATCTTTTTATTACTTTGTAACTCAAAATCAAATAGTTAGATGTGCGACGTAGGCCGGGAAGCCTTTCCCGGCCCACTATTGAAGAAATTAGTGCGAAATATTTACTTTTGCTCTCTCTGAATGCCTGGTATTTATTGGGTGTACTGTTTCACCGAGAATTGCTGAGCGATAATCTGGATCATCGATAATCTGGATCAATGCAATATCAAAGTTAAGGTGTTAGTCTTGAGGGATTAGTGCTAGTTGATGCATGGTTTCGAGCCACTCGAGGGAGGCAAGGTTGACAGGCATGAGTAAAACAAGTTTCCAGACAAAAGCCTTAACCAAGGTCTACACCTCCGGTGAAACCCAGATCCATGCGTTGCGCGGTGTGGATATAGAGATACCAAGCGGAGAAATTGTAGTATTACTTGGCCCTTCCGGTAGCGGCAAATCGACTTTTCTTAATATCATCGGCGGCCTCGATCAAGCAACTTCTGGACATGTACATTTTCGTGGACGGGATTTAGCGACCTATTCAAGCCGTGAACTCACCTATTTTCGAAGGGAAAATATTGGATTTGTATTTCAAGCTTACAATCTGGTTCCCAGCTTGACTGCCTTGGAAAATGTTGCTCTAGTTACGGAAATCTCTCCTAACCCACTGGACCCTATGGAAGCATTAGATGCGGTTGGATTAAAAGATCGCGCTAATCATTTCCCTTCTCAAATGTCAGGTGGCGAGCAACAAAGAGCTGCTATTGCAAGAGCGCTGGCAAAACGTCCTGAAGTTTTGTTGTGCGATGAGCCGACTGGTGCGCTAGACAGTGAAACGGGCATTGTCGTGCTCAAAGCAATCTTGGCAGTTAATCAAAAATATAAGACTACTTGTATCATCATTACTCATAACGCTTCCATTGCGCAATTAGCTCATCGAGTGATCCATTTTGCCGATGGTAATGTGGCTCATATTGAACTGAATGAGGTTAGAAAGTCACCAGATGAGATTAGTTGGTAGTTTTTTATCCCCTCTCCTTTTGAGAGAGGGTTATAAAAAAGGGAGAGAGGTTGTAGGTCATGATAGGCGCACTTAACAAAAAATCACTCCGTGATATCTGGAATATTAAAGGCCAGGTGGTGGCTATTATTCTGGTGATGGCGGCAGGCATTGCGGTGTTTGTCATTATGTTTGGTGTGTTGGATAGTTTGAGACTTACTCAAAGTACTTATTATGACAGGTACCAGTTTGCTGACGTATTTGCTTCTCTCAAACGCGCGCCAGAATCGGTTAAACAACGTGCCAGTGAAATTCCCGGTGTTTCTGTCATTGAAAGCCGAGTGATTTTTGGTGTGACTCTGAAGATGAAGGATATGATTGAGCCTGCCAGTGGAAAAATTATATCGCTGCCTGATGGTCGTCATCCGCTTCTCAATAATCTTTATTTACGTTCTGGCCGAATGCTTTATCCTAATGAAGAAAATGCGGTGCTGGCGGATGAAAGCTTTTTTCACGCTCACGATCTTGAACTGGGCGATAAAGTTTCAGTGATTATGAACGGTCATAGAAGGCAGCTAAAAATTGTCGGTGTAGTGCTTTCGCCTGAATATGTTTACAGCATTGCACCGGGAGCCTTGATGCCGGATGGTAAGCGATTTGGGGTTTTTTGGATGAGTCGTCGTTCATTAGAAGCGGCAGTGAATATGAAAGGGGCATTTAATGATCTTTCATTAAAAATCGAGCGGGATGCCAACATTGAATATGTTAAAGAGCACCTGAATTTGATCTTAAAGCCTTATGGCGGACTTATTTCCTATTCACGCGAAGAACAATTATCCAATTTTTTTGTTGAAAACGAATTAAAACAGTTAGAGTCATTAGGTTGGCTTGCACCAATTATTTTTCTAAGTGTTGCCGCTTTTTTGATTAACGTGGTGATGTCCAGACAAATCGCGACTCAGCGAGAGCAAATAGGGATGTTAAAAGCGGTCGGTTATAGCGACCTTGAAATTTCTTTGCACTATTTAAAAATGGTTTTATTGATCACCAGCGTCGGTGCGTTAATTGGCTTGTCTCTTGGTGGGTGGATGGGGGTAGGAATGACTGAGATGTACGCAAATCTTTTTCACTTTCCTATTCTAAAGTATAGTTTTTCTGTCGAAGTGATGATTTTTTCCGTTTTCTTTTGCACCATCGCGGCAGTAGCAGGCACTTTGTTTGCTATTCGCAGTGCCGTTAATTTGCCTCCTGCTGAAGCGATGAGACCGGAAAGTCCAGAAGAATTTAAACCAACTTTTTTAGAAAAAATCGGTTTACATAAACAGCTTTCTTTTCTTAGTCGAATTATTTTTCGTCAGTTAGAACGTAGACCTATGCGCGCAATTTTTTCAGCTTTGGGAATGTCATTGGCCTTGTCCATTTTAATATTTAGTTTTTTTATGGAAGACTCGATGGACTATTTAATGGATGTTCAATATGACATCACTCAGCGAGAAGACGTTAATATATCATTTGTTGAGGCGAGACCTTATCGCGCTTTAGAGGAAATCAGAGTATTGCCGGGGGTGGTGAATGTAGAGCCAATCCGAAACGTTCCGGTGAGTTTGAAGTTTGCTCATTTCAATAAGCGTAGTTTAATAACCGGGTTGATCGAAAATGCCGATCTGCGAAGAGTCATCGACTCGGAGTTAAATCCTGTCAGTATGCCAAAACAAGGTCTGGCAATGAGCAAAAAACTAGCGGACACTTTACATATAAAAGTGGGCGACATACTGCAAGTTGAAGTGTTAGAAGAAAAACAACAAGTATTAAGTATTCCTGTGGTTGCAATCACTCAGGAATTTATTGGTATGGGTCTTTTTATGGACATTAGAGAGCTAAACCGAATATTGGATGAAAGTCCAAAAATCAACGGCGCTTCGATTATGGTTGATCCTAACCATAGTGCCATTTTGTATAAAAAGCTTAAAGACATTCCAGCAATTATGGGTCTTAATATTACTTCAATTTTGAGGCAGAAGTTTGAGGATATAATAGCGGAAAATTTGCTCCAAATGGTGTCGATTAATATTCTATTTGCCTGCTTTATCAGTTTTGGTGTGATTTATAATACCGCCAGAATTGCATTCTCTGAAAGAGGGCGAGAATTAGCAAGCTTAAGAGTGCTTGGATTAACCAGACGGGAAGTCGCTTATTTATTATTTGGTGAACTCGGATTAATCACTTTGGTATCGATCCCGCTGGGAATTTGGATCGGTAAGTTAATGGTGACAGGTATGGTCTCGACGATGGATACTGAATTGTTTCGAATACCAACCTATCTGAGCAATAGAACTTTTGGGGTCGCTTCAACAATTGTACTGGTAAGTGCGGCAATTTCGTTTTATCTTGTATGGCGACAGGTGGATAGTATCGATTTGGTGAGTGCTCAAAAGGGAGTTGAATAGTTGAAGTTGAAGTTGAATAGTGTGCTTGATTAAGCTCTGGTTATTGCGTATTTATTCAACGATATAAAAGAACCTTCCTTTGCCCTTAGTATGCTCTTGTTTATGGGTATTTCCAGGGGATGAGTCAGAGGAGGTCGAAATGTTCGGTTCACAGCAAAACTCCGAGGAGTGGGTCGTGGTTTTTAAAGGAAACATTATTTAATGCATATTAAAAAAATAAAATTAGTTCTAAAAATAACGTTAGCAGCTATGGCTGTCGGACTTTTGTCATTCGCTTTTATGCCAGAGCCAGTTAAGGTTGATATGGTAAGGGTCGAAAAAGGCGATCTGCTCATTACCATGGAAGGAGAGGGCAAAACCCGTATTCACGATATTTATGTGGTTTCGACACCTGTCGATGGCAGAGTGACAAGAATTGAAAGTGAGCCGGGCGATATTGTGACCGCTGGTAAAACGATTATTGCTAATATGTACCCCGCCAACCCGCAGTTTTTGGATAAACGCTCAGAGACTCAAGCTAAGGCAGATGTTGAAGGTGCCAGAGCAGCGTTGGCACTTGCCAATGCCAGAGTCAAACAAGTCAAAGCACAACTGGAATTTGATTTGTCTGATTTAAAAAGAACTCAGGAACTTTATAAAAAGAAAAGCGTATCCCAGGCGGGTCTGGAAAGAGCCGAACTGAGTCTTAAAACCTTAAAAGCAGAACTTGAAACGGTCCAGTCTAATCAAAAAGTCATGGTGTCTCGATTAGAAGTTGCTAAGGTAAAATTATTACAGCCTGAGGCTGGCGAGTTGGCGAGTGGTCAGACGGAAGACCATTGTCAAATTTGTATTCATTCACCTGTTGATGGACGGGTTTTAAGAATTTTACATAAAAGCGAGAGCATCGTGCCAGTTGGTACTGCACTGGTTGAAATTGGTGACCCGAGCAATCTGGAAGTCAATATTGAAATGTTATCGACCAATGCTGTTCGGGTAAAAGTGGGCGACCAGGCATTGATCAAACGCTGGGGCGGAAGCGAAGATATCAACGCGCGAGTGAGAGTGATCGAACCATCAGGATTCACAAAAATATCAGCGCTGGGTGTGGAAGAGCAACGAGTTAATGTGATCCTGAGCTTTACCGATCCCATTGAAAAATGGCAAACTCTGGGAGACGCGTTTAGAGTGGAGGCGGCGATTATTATTGATCGGGCCGATGATGTGGTAAAAATCCCTTTATCGGCATTATTTCGATACCATGAAATCTGGTCAGTTTTTAAAGTGGTCGATGGAAACGTCGTATTACAGACCGTAGAAGTTGGTAGGCGAAATGATCGTCTTGCTGAAATTAAGCAAGGACTTGATGTGGGCGAGCAAATTATTACCCATCCGGGTAATGATGTTGAAGAGGGGGTTAGTGTTGTGGTTCGATAGGATTAACCACGATAGATTTATGTTGCAAGAATGTGCTCATTTTTTAGAGAGGTACAAATCATCCAGATAAATGGTCAGCGGTTTTTCTAAACTAACCATAAATAAACTGAGTGAGCTGATTGAGGTTAAATCCATTTTCCTGGTTTTGGGCGTGTTTTTAATTTGTTCTAATAAAAAGCTAAAGTCATTCCAGCCAGGCTTTAGTGTGATTTTTTGATTGAAGCGATCACTATATTTGTAACCGTTAAGCAAGTGATTATCATCATAGACTTTAAATATCATTTTGATTGGCGCGGCTTCAGAATTATACAAACTAAACTTAATGCTTTTATAATTTGACCAATCACGAGCAAAATCTTTTAGAGTAATATCGGGATATTTATCAGCCAGAAAATCCACTTTCATCGAACCATCACCACTACGAATGCAACTGTCAGAAATGGATATAGTGGCCGATCGATTATCCCAACGCTTTAATTCAAATGCTGATTCAAAATCACTAAGTATAGGAAAAGATGATCGGATATTTTGTTGATCGACTAATGTTATGATGACTGCTCTAGCTCCAATTGCAGCCAACACAATGAATCCCAGTGTATAAAACAGACTTGCCAGTTTTTGACTGGCATCCTTTTGCTGAACAATTAAAAATAACCTGGCGAGTAAAAAACCAGCGTAACCTCCAACAATATCATTGGCGATATCGCCAAACTCAAAATCACGCCCGACTAATAATTGCAATGCTTCCGTTGTTACCCCAAACCAGCTGCTAAATATTCCGGTGCCGATCAATAAATGAAACCAATGTTGCTTTTTTACAAATTTAATTTGCATAACCGTAAACACTATCGTAGCAAATAAAATAAAATGCCCGGTTTGCCAGATTTCTTTAATCAGCCTTTCATCGTGGTAACCCGGTCCACCGACAAATAATAGAACAAAAAGAGTTATTATTAAAAGTAAAGCAAATTTCATTGTTTATTATCTTCCTTGCCAAATAAAACATCTCTCATCCGCCAAACCCATACGCCAATATAACCGGGGATAGCGTACAAAATCCCAAGTGATGTGATAACCACCAAAAGATAAAAAAGCCAGCGAATTTCCCAATGGCTAACCATGATGAGCAATAATATTGAAAAAGTTGAAACGCCCGTACCGATGGCCAGGCGTTTAATTTGAGCCTTGGGCGTGTAAGCCATGTGTTTGAGATGTTCGACAATTTTATTTTTCAGGCTCAAAGGCTTGCTTCCTGATTAAAGCCGGGATTGATCCAAATCCATTGAAAGAGGTAATACACTGACCGATTTGAACTTAGCATAAACTTCCATACTTTTCTTTAACTCTAAAGACACAAAAGATTTTTTGGTGATAAAAGCAATCAGAAAAGAGTCCTCAAAAGCCAGCTTAATAATGTATTGGTGGCGTGAAACTTCTTCAAAATCAACAATGGTGACTTTAAGACAATTTAAAATACTGCTTTGATTTGACTGGCTTAAAAAAAGTGAAATGTCTTGGGCTCGAACTTCTAAATTGACTAGATGACCTTGCTCGATTGGCCTGTAACCGGCCCAAAGGGAGTGCTCTTTTGTTTTTACCCGATTTACATAACAATCTTGTTCAAACTCAACGACCTCCGCTTTAATGTGATTAATGGCATCACTCATTTGCGAAAAATTGCCATTAATATCTGTGGCAATGGTTTCATAATCGCCGGACTGGATAACTCGGCCGCCGTTAAAGGTCATCAGGTAGTCGGTTAAAAAAGCGTGTTCTACCCGATTGTGGGAGGAATAAATGATCGGAATGTGTAATTGTTGTTGCAGGCATTTTAACAGTTGCATCACCTGTGGTTTGTGATCTTCGCCAATGGCTGATAGCGGTTCATCAAGGATCAATATTTGAGAGCCTGCTAATATCGCTCTGGCCAGCGCGACACGTTGTTGCTGTCCACCGGATAATTGCTCAGGCTTTTTTGCCAATAACGATTGAATATCGAGTTGCCTGGTGATGTTTTTGATCATCGCCAGGTCGAATCGTGAGGCCTCTTTTTTCCAGCCAAATAAAATATTTTGCTCTACAGTTAAATGCGGAAAAAGATCGATGCTTTGGGCTAAATAACCGATCCCTCGCTTTTGGGGGGAGAGTATCCTTTGAGTACTACTATTTTGCCATTGCTGATCATTGAAATCGATCCGGGCGCTTTTTTGATGGTTCAAATCAAATCCGAGCAGCTGCCGAATAAGCCGCGACTTGCCACTGCCGGACGCACCGAATAAGCCAATGATGCAATCGCTTGGTAATTGCTGATCGATAATTAAATCAAAGTCATTAAACTGGCAATCGAGCTTTATTTTCAGCATCAGTGAAAACCTACTCGGTTATGTTTGAAACGATAGAGCAAGGTGAGAAGCGCAAGAGAAAAAGCAATCAAAATAATTGATAGTTGATGGGCATCACCAAATTGCAAGGTTTCGACATGGTCATAAATGGCGATTGACACCACTCGGGTTTGGCCTTGAATATTTCCGCCGATCATTAACACCACACCAAACTCACCTAAAGTATGAGCAAACCCCAGGCTGAAAGCGCTGATCAGTCCGGTTTTGCTTAATGGCAGTACAATTTTTTTAAACTGTTTAAACTTACTTGCGCCAAGCGAAGCGCCTGCTTCCAGAGTGGCTTCAGGGATTGCCGCAAAGGTCGCTTGTAATGGTTGGATCACAAATGGCAGCGAATAGATCAGTGAACCAATAACTAAACCGGAAAAACTAAATGCCAGAGTCGAGCCGGTTAATTTTAGCCAACTGGCACCCAGCCAGCTATCCGGGGAAAAGGCAATTAATAGATAAAATCCCAGCACTGTGGGCGGCAAAACGAGCGGCAATGCGACGATTGCTTCAAATAATGGGCGTGTTTTAATGGTAAATGAATTGTTTGATGGCCTGGCTAGCCACCAGGCAAAAGGCAGTCCGATCAACATCAATATAACGCTGGTGGTTAAAGCCAGTTTTAAAGTGACGATGATAGCGGAATAGTCGGACATAGATTATTTTTATTTCTTAATTAAAATACTTTGTCATTGCCGCGTCGTACCTCCTCGCAATGACAGGCTTCTTAAGTAAAACAAGAGGGGGCGGAATTAATAATAAGGATTATCACCTTGCTCATGTTCGGTGATATCTTTAACGCCTTTCACTTCCGGGATTTTTTCCATCAAGGTTTTCTCAATCCCATCACTTAAAGTCGTGTCTACCATACCACACCCTTGGCAGCCGCCGCCAAACTGAAGAATGACAATACCATCTTCGGTGAATTCAGCGAGTGAAACCTGACCACCGTGATTGGCCAGTTGAGGATTGATTTCAGATTCTAACAGGTAACGAATACGGTCAATGGCTGGCGCGTCATCGTCTACCTTGCGAGCCTTAGCGTTGGGCGCACGTAGGGTTAACTGGCCGCCCATATCATCGGTCTGGTAGTCGATTTTGGCTTCTTCCAGATAAGGAATGCTGTCATTATCAATATAGGCATTGAATTTTTTCAATTCAATTTTGAGATCGTCTTTTTCGACTGCATCCAATGGGCAATAAGAAACACCACATTCTGCATGTGGCGTGCCGGGATTAACCACAAAAACGCGAATTCCAGTGCCTTCATCCTGTGAGGAGAGTAGACCTGAAAAATGTTCTTGAGCGCCCGAGGTAATTTCTACTAAGGGGAGTTCTAATGTTGTTTCTTGAGTCACGTGATGTTCCAAATGGGGGAGCTATTCTAGTCTGGTTATTTTATCAGAGTCTACTGCTAAGTATCCCATGTTTTTTATAAGGTTTTGTCCCTGAGGGGAATGGATGTACTGCACGAATTGTCTGGCTATTGCCTTTTTCTGGCTACTGGAAATAATGACCAGTTGCTGCTCGATAGCGGGGTAATCGCCAGCAGATAGATTGATCAGGCAGCTTTGCTGGTTTGAGAGCAACATTTCGCTATTAGAAGCGGCGACAAACGCGGCGTCTACCACTCCGATTTTGCACATTTGAGCCACCTGGGAGATATTCTCGGGAAATATCATTTTTGCTTCTAAGTCGCGCCATAACTGATATTTCTCCAATAATTGTCTGGTTGCCATGCCGTAAGGAGCTAGTTTGGGATTTGCGACCGCAATTTTTTGAATGGCAGGATTATTTAAAGACGATAAATTTGGGGACTGTTCACAAGATTTTAACCATAGAGAAAGCTGGCCAATGGCGTAGGTTTGCTTGGAGTTAGCAATCGCAAAGCCGCCTTTGACCAGTTCTTCCGGCTTTTGGCTATCTGCGGAAAGAAATAAATCAAAAGGCGCGCCTTTACTGATCTGCAAATAAAGCTTGCCGCTAGAGCCGCTACTGAGTTGGATGGAATGCTCAGTTTGCGCTTCAAATTGACGGCTTAGGCTCTGCGCTGTTTTAAGGAAATTACTGGCGACTGCGACGCGGATGGTTTCGGCTTGAAGGGGGAATGTTGGAAATGCGCCCATCAGACAAATAAACAACAGATAGCATCGTTTGCTCTGATGGGGGGGCACTAGCTTAATGATTCTTTTGGATTGCATGATTGGTAGATATTACCTTTAATCACTCGACTATTTTAGCTAAATTACGCCAAGCTTATTCAACACTTAGCAGGATTATATCGGTTTATACCCAAACTGACAGATAAGAATTAGGTGCTTCGATAAAATCTGACAGATGGAGATTGCTTTTTATCTAGAGCAGAATTCACCTATCTTCGCAGCCCACCACACAAATCTATCTTAAACCTGGAATAATCAGTTGAAGTCGTGGAAAGAGTGCTAGACCAGAGTGTGCATGGCGTAGCGAAAAATTGTGTTGTCACCTTACTGGGTGATGAGTCAATTTTTCGCATAGTCAGGTGCGCTGTGGGCTGGCGCTATTTCTCGTGCTTTAACTGATTTTTCCAGGTTAAAGGACACGGTTCAGATTTATGGCCGTATCTAACTTACAGAAGGATAATACAAGCTCTCTGGATTAAAGTAGGAGTAGAGCACTTGAATAAACGGATGGTCTGCGCTGTAAATGTCGCATAAATGAAAACTTGTCCAATAAAACTTCTTATGCGACAATGTCGCATAAATCAGAAATTGCCCGATAAAGCTTCTTATGCGACCAAATAATACTGGAAAAGATCAACGCGCCCTGGTGCTCAATTATGTCAGCTCTGCCAACAAACCTGTCAGCATTAGTGATATTAAATCTGCTACAGATTTTCAAGTCGATAATCGTACCGTACAACGGTGGCTTAATAGTGCGGCTAAGCAGCGTTTAGTTTTAATCACTGGCGAACGAAAGGCTCGTCGGTATGTAGGCCTACCAGAGAAAAATAAACCGACTTTTAAGTTCTTAGCGGGCTTACCTGGCTCAAAACAACAAGAGCTACTGAGCATGTTGCGTACTACCTGGACACACAACTCAACAGCACTTGAAGGGAATACACTTAACTTAGGTGAAACGCAGTTTATATTAAGTGAGGGCTTAACCGTATCGGGCAAGCCTTTAAAAGATCATAAAGAAGTCATGGGTCACGCCACAGCTATCGACTTGCTTTACGATATGATTGGTAGTGAACTGACTGTCGGTAAAATCAAACAACTTCATAAAGCCGTTCAAACTGACGTTATATTCGATATCGATAAACCTTATGGCGATTTTAAAGTCGTGCCGAATGGAACCTACTTATTGCTTGATGACTTACCTGATGGGAAGTCAAGTGTATATCACGCCTACTCACGGCCATTTGACGTGCCAAAGCTGATGGTTGGTTTAGTCGAATACATAGAGTCATGTCAACCTCATAGTCTGGACGAAGCGATCACTATGTATGCAATAGCTCACTTAATCTTTGGTCAGGTACACCCATTCTGGGACGGAAATGGACGTATTGCACGTTTAATCGCTAACCTTATTTTACTGAGAGCAGGTTATGCTCCTCTTGTTATACCTGCCACACGTAGACTAGATTATATAACCATTCTTTCTAAATACAGTGCCAAACATAAAGCGCCGTGTGTTGGAGAGCCGTTGTATCAGGTTGGCAACGAGCTTGATGCTTTTGTTAATTTTTGCAAAGAATGCTATCAGGGTACGATAAATCTTATCGAGAGTATTAGAAAATGACACAGAATTTCTAATACTCCTTTCTAACACTCCCAAACCGACTACAATTTATGACGTATCAGCACTGGCAAATTTCTCATTTTTTGGCTGTGCTCAACGGCGTACCAATAGCAAAGCCGCCTTTGATCAGTTCATCGGGCTTTTGGCTATCTGCGGAAAGAAACAGATCAAACGGTGCGCCTTTACTGATCTGCAAATAGAGTTTGCCGCTAGAGCCGCTGCTGAGTTGGACGGAATGCTCGGTTTGCGCTTCAAATTGGCGGCTTAAGAGTTGCGCTGTTTTAAGGAAATTACTGGCGACTGCGACGCGTATGGTTTCGGCTTGAAGAGGGAGCAGCGGAGATAGGCCGATGAACCAGACAAGAAGCAATCTTTGTGATTTCTTTAGTTGAACTTTCGAAAGGGCACTGACTAAGTTGATAAGCACGAAACTGTCTCCTTATTAAATTAAATTAACATCAACAAAGTCAAATTTTTTATAGAGCGAATCAATATTTTTATGACTAACCCTGAATTGATTACGGCGTTTAATTTTGGGTTTGTCACTTGAAGCATATTCCAATTTTATTCCAGGATCATAGAATACTGTACCTAACTGCATAGCTGAAAGAATCATCTCAAAATTTGTTCCAGTTCCAAGCTCAACGTCATTGCCATAGTGATATTCAATTAAACCGGATTCTAGTTTTCGTTTTAAGCAAGGGATATAAACTGCCTGAGAGTGTTTACATTTCCAGTGATCCATGAGTTTTGCAAAGCTCCAGCTTGCTGTAATGTTATCAGCGCTATCCATTAATGCAATGCTTCCTTGTGCATCTGTTATGCTGGATGTATCAGGATCAAAACCAATAAGTTGCAAGGTTAATCCTGTTAGATTTTGACGTTTTTCTACGATATGTTTTCCACCAAAATTAAGCCTGTCAACCTTACCGTTCTTATCTGGATATCCATAGGTTCTGACAAATTCGGTGGCTCCACTTTCTTTGTAAAATCCTCCATTGGGTTCAGGTGTCATTAATGTCGTTGGTTTTGAACCTGTTCTTGGAAAACTTGTTACACCAAACTGTTTGACTTCCCAGCCCAGATAATCTGGCTCGGCTATACCATTAGGTGAGATACCTAACTTGGCTTCTAGAGTATAGCCACCTCCATTAAGAGCTTTATATGGGATAATATTCCTTTCAGAATTCAGTCTTTGACTGGGTATCCAGCCCATTTGATGAATTTGAAGTAACTTACTGATGAGAGCATCTCGTGTAGAAGCATGTTGAGTTGTATATTTTTCATCAAGTTTCCAAAAGATACTGCTAACCTCAATAAAGTTCGTGTTGGCAAGCTCTTTGGATAAATTGCTCTCAGGCGTAGCAAGATAAGCGTAGATCGCTCCATTGGTGGATACACCAAGAATAAGCCACCGGCCTTCGCTACGCCCCTTTTTCTCTGGTGCCATCCATTTACTGATATTGACTTTAGAGCCTCGTAGAAAGCCTGAAAATCTTACTTCTGGATATTGAGGATAATAAATAAGTTTAGAGTGAGGAGCTTTAAATGTGGAGCCATCAGCATCAACCCAGGATAAATTAAGAGTTGCCTGGTATTTTATTTTTCTTTTTTTATCAGAGAGCTTTTTGGACAATGATGCTGAAGCAATAATTTCTCCCGTGGGGATAAAGGGTAAATCTGTTAAATGAGCACCGAAATAAGGTTGGTTTTTACTGTTATCATTAGCAGCCAGCTTTTTTACATAGATTTGTTCGCATCCCAAATCATGTAAAATACCTGTAACATGCTTTAATGTTAATTCTTTTGCATTGGGGGTATCATAGGTTCCTTGGACTGATGTCATTGAACTACCTGCTGAAATTTCATAAGTATTTTTATTATTCGTCTACAATCAGTGAGAGATAAAATTCTATCTCGCTTTTGCTATTATTTCACTTTTCAGTATACCTGTTCATTCTTCAAAAAACTGTAAATTACGCGGAACGTTTATTTCTGTTCGATTCTTTCACTAAAGAGCGCATAATATAAGGTTTTAACATTTTAGCTACAGCAG
>JAUUYO010000134.1 GCA_030590405.1 Kangiellaceae bacterium | reverse complement strand
GGTAGAAAATGGGTTTACAAAGGATTACCAATTTTTGACTGGAATAAATTAGGGGATATGTCCATGAATATTTCAGTATCCCGTATACCTGAGTTTAGAAGCCTTTTTCGACCAAGGCGACTAGAATGCGCAATAGAGCGCTATATCCTATTATCCCGTTTATATGCCACTTCAGGCTACAGTCGCCTTGATTATAATCATCAAACAATCAATGATATTGATTGGGCGAACTATCTTTGTTATTCGGATGAAGATGAAGACAAGCATGAGTACAACTCTTTTCAAACAGTCTGGCAAACACCAATTACTGATGAGCATTTATTAACCGTAAGGTTCACCCAATCGGCTTGTGCCAAAGACTCAGGATTAATGAAAGCCTATACCAAGCTAATCGAAGTGATCATGAGTAGCATAACGATTAAATTACCTCAAGATATTCAAGCATTAAAAACCGAGGTTCAAGAAGCTTATCCCTACGAGTCCTTTCCAACGTTTATGCCTCCTTATGTGTTTGAACAACTTGGGCCAATTGAGGAATATGATATCGTTGACCAAATTATCGCCCAAAATAGAAGGAATAATATTAGCCCAACCTCTCAAAAAGATTTCGATCAACAAGTAGATGATGAAATTCTCGCTCAAGAAGAAAAGAAAAAAAAGCTCCACGAAAAATTGCTGAATGATCACTTGAGGTTTAAAGAACTAGAGAGTGAAGACTATCAGCGACACTTATCACAACAAAATGAAAGTGCCACTGATGCGTAACAAATGGTTGCAACACTCTCTGTAAAGAAAAACAAATGTGGATATCTCATCTTATCACTTATGACTATGGAGAGGCTGCGCTGAGTAAAAGCAACGCACTGTTTTTTTAATCCGAGCCAAGGCGGTTTGAGTGCAGAATGGCGAGCGTTTAAAAACAGCACTGGCATAAAAGGAGGAACGCAACCAGCAAAAAATGACGGGATTGAGGCAGATTGAGATTAATTTAGATCTCTATAAGGGTTTGAGAATTATAAATATTTCAGTAATCACTGTATTTTGGTAGTATTAAAAATTATCTCTATTTAAGGAATTTCATTTGTGAGCAGTATCGAAACTCTATCACCAACGCCAGTTTGGTCGATTTTTAAACAAATTTGCGATATCCCCCACCCATCCAAACACGAACTTAAACTCAGAGATCACATACGTTGTTTGTGCGATGAAAAGGGTTTAAAAACAGTGATTGATCCCACTGGTAATTTAATTGTCAGTAAACCTGCTACAGAAGGCATGCAAGATCGTCAATGCGTTGTAATACAAGGCCATGTGGATATGGTTCCACAAAAAAATGCCGACTCTACTCACGATTTTGTCAATGATCCCATAACCACCTATATTGATGGCGAGTGGTTAAAAGCCAAAGGGACCACTTTGGGCTCTGATAACGGTATTGGCGTGGCAGCAGGATTGGCAGTGATGCTCTCCGATGACATTACTCACGGCCCACTTGAATTACTCTGCACAATCGAAGAAGAAACCTCCATGAGAGGAGCCTTTGGCCTAGAGTCTGGTTACTTAGAAGCCGATATATTGCTAAATTTAGATACCGAAGATGAAGGCGAACTTTATGTGGGTTGTGCTGGCGGTGCGGACATTATCTCGACCCTTCAATTACAACAGCAGGCAACACCAGATTCACACATTGCTTATGAAATTCAGGTCAAAGGATTACTGGGCGGGCATTCCGGTCTGGATATTGAACATGGCAGAGCCAACGCCAATCAAATGGTCAATCGTTTTTTGCTGAGCTATGCGAAAAAACTGGATATTCGGGTTGCTAATTTCAATGGCGGCACATTAAGAAATGCTATCCCGAGAGAATCATTTACTCTGGTCACTTTTGACCAAGCCTGTGAAGCCGCTTTCAAACAGGCCATTGAAGAATTCTCTCAATTAATGCTGGCTGAATACGGTAAGACTGAAATCAATTTGACCATTGATATTCAAACTGCGGCATTACCGAACATGGTTTTAACTCAGGAGCTGCAAAACAAGCTCCAACTTGCTATCGCATCTTGTATCAGCGCCCCGCTACGCATGAGCGATCAATTCGAAGGTGTCGTTGAAACATCCAATAATTTGGCCATTGTAAAATCTTATGAGGATCGGATCGAGATCATCTGTTTAACCAGAAGTTTGATTAACTCTGCCAGAGATTTCACCTGCCAACTAATCGCAGGAACTTTTGAAATGATTGGCGCTAAAACTGAAATCAGTGGCGCTTATCCAGGTTGGAAACCTAATCCTGATTCAGCCATATTACAAACCATGAGCAAAGGATATAAAGCGCTATTTGGCAAAACGCCAGCCATAAAGGTGATCCATTAGGGTTTAGAATGCGGTTTATTAGGTGAACCTTACCCAGAGATGGATATGATTTCATTTGGTCCAACCATCCGCGGCGCTCACTCACCGGATGAGCGTTGTCATATCCCTTCGGTACAAAAATTCTGGGATTATTTGTTGTATAGTTTGGCCAATATTCCTCTGAAATAGATTTGCTTATCATTAGAAAAGGATTAATGAGCCCTCATTAATGAATCATCAAAGACACGAAAAATACGAAATAAGCGGCCGAATAGTAGCCGCTCCAACCTTTTGAAGTTTTTGTGAGCTTTGTGCTTTTCCTTTCCTGGCAAAAAGATTTTATCTAACACTAGATTATCTGACATCAGCTTATCTAACCATCAAGGATCAAAAATTCCAAGATTTTATTCATATCCAAATCAAAGTCATCAGCTCTGACACCTTTTTCTATATGTTCCAGCTTTTGTTCAGACAGATCGATATCTCTGGCCGCAACAAAATGGTTCTGACTGACACTAAAAAAAGCTTTAACCTTTGGCCGTATCGGATCGTCTAAATTATGGGATTCAACCACCGCAAGTTGATTGGATTCAAGCTTAACCAGAGAGCCGATCGGATAAACCCCCATACAGTTGATAAAACTAATCACTAAGCTGCTATCTAACATTTTTCGCTCGGCCATATTTCTAAGAATAGCAAAAGCCTTGACTTGCGCCATGCCATTTTTATATACCCGATTCGCAGTACATGCGTCGAAAATATCACAAATAGTAATCATACGGCCATATTGCGAGATTTTATCAGCCTGCAATCCCATAGGATAACCACTGGCATCCAGTTTTTCGTGGTGTTGTGCCGCAACTTCCAGGCTGAGCTTTGAAATCCTCGGGATTTTATTAATGATATTAACCGAATGTAATACATGAGTTTTCATAATATCGAACTCTTTTTCGGTAAGTTTGGCCGGTTTATTCAATATATTATCCGGGATCTTTATTTTTCCAACATCATGTAAAAAGGCACCGATAGACAAGCCCCTTGTGGTTTTTATGTCGATTTCCATAAATCGGGAAAAAATAGACATTAAAATAGAAACAGCTGTCGAATGCTCCAGAAGATATTCGTCTTTTTCTCTAATATTAATAATGCAGGCAAGCGCGTCAGGGTTTTCAAAAATAGCTTCAGTGGTTTGCCGGGTAATTTCAATAATTGGTTCAAGCTCAATTTGACGCCCGCACATCACATCATCAAATAATTGTCTTTGAATTTGTTTGGACTCATCGAATATAGCTTTGGCTTTATCGATAGATTCGGCGAAATTGTCTTTGGAAGTTTTTTTGTCTGGTTTGCTGAGCGCGCCAGTTAAATGTTCGTTTTGTTTTTCTTTGGCGAGATCACGAACCGATCCGACCGTTTTTTCCTCTTTCAGGTGTTTACTGGTATCAACAATGACTCGTTCAACCCCTTTATCTATCAGGATTTCAATCGTATGTAAGCTTTTTATCCAACCCTGATGTTTCAGTTTATGGGAACCCGATTGTTTGACAATACTGGAGACATAACAACCAACACTTAATCGAGCAACGTCCTTTTCGACTAACATAATAATAATTCCGAACAGAGTTTGATTCAAATCATTTGAGGTAAACAACTACTTATCTTGATTGACCCTTGGCAATTGCCATACGAAAAATCTAATCGACTTATTGAAGTTATTTACAAGTTAAGGCTATCTGATTTAAATTTAGTCAAATTCTTAGCAATTTACCAATTTTTCTCTGCGACCCTGTTCGAATGTCAGGTTATTATTTTAACGACATTTTCTATTTTAACGACATTTTCTATTTTAACGACATTTTCTATTTTAACGATATTTTCTATTTTAACGATATTTTCTCTATTTCATAAACATCTAACCAGTCACCAGCCATTTTAGAGCCTATATTTTTCTTAAGTTGAGATTTTCTGGGGACAAAACGGAAGTTGTTGGTTTGCTGTTCGACGTAATGCTTAACTTTTTCTGAAACAAAAATTTGTCCCGGTTCTGCCATTGATTCCAATCTGGAAGCCATGCTTACCGCGGTTCCTTCAAGGTCAGATTGTTCAGTCACTTCATTATGCACGATTGTCACTTCGCCTAAATCGATGCCAATGCGTAACTCAAACTCTGCCGCCATTAAAACATGCCGAGTCATCCAGGCACATTCCACTGCTGATTTGGCACTTCGAAAAGAGGCTCTCAAAGAATCACCTTCCATATTGGGGTAACTGGCATTCCATTTAGCCAGGATGGGTTTTAATAGCCCTCTAAATAAAGACATTCGTTCAGAAATAGTCACATCACTCCACTGAGTAAACCCTTTCAAGTCAATAAATAGAACGCAAAAATTTCGAACTTTCTCCACTTCATACTCGGCGGCTAATTCGAGCAATCTCGGCCAAAATTTATCTTTTATACCGGCAACCGCTTCTTTTAATTCTTTTTGCATATTGCGATCAGCGCGCATCGCAAGCTGGGCATTTTGAATTCGACTGGCTTCTTCTTTGAGAGAATCGGCTAATTCATTCACCGAATAATGACCAACATCCTCAACAACCAGCCGTACTAAAGCGCCTCCGGCAACATCTTTAACTGATTTCAAGCGTAGCGCAACTCCCCAATGGCAAGCTTGTAAATGCTCGATCAGAATTGGCAAAGTTGCTATTTCATTGGCGGTAAGGCGAAAATCATATTTTAGATCGATGGTTAAAGATTCAGCGTATAACCTTTCAAATTCATTTTTGGTGTAGTAAGTTTTATTAGTTGCCCCTTGATCCCAATAGGCAAATTCGCAATGTATACCGCTAATATCCCATCCGATACTATTGATATTAAAAAGAATGGTATCGGTAACGTTAGCCCTGGACAGGTTAACATTCGATAAGTTGGCCCCACTCAAATTACAACCTCTGAGATTAGCAGACTCCAAGTTTGCGCCAGAAAGGTCGAGTGACGAAAAATTGATATCACTCAGGTTGGCGTGTCTAAATTGACACTTGTCAATCACCGTTGAGGCGAGCAATGCTGATGATAAGTTGACGTGATTGAAGATCGCCTTGCTTAAATTAGCCTCGCGTAAATCGACTCTTTTTAGACTAGCATTGCTCAAATCTTTGCCTGCCAGATTTTGCTGGCGTAAATCGCAGCCATCCAGCGTGATCCCCTTTAAGTCAATTGACTGTAAATCGATATGACTTAAATCCGTATTAACAATGACGGTTTTCTTAAACTGAGCTGTTAAGAAATTAACATTATCTAACTGACATTTTCTGAATGCGGTATTTTCAAGAATGGCGGCAATCAAATTAGCTCGACTAAAATCACAGTGGATAAAGTCTGAATCAGTTAAATTGGATGATATAAAATTAGTCGCTTCAAACTTACAATAATGAAAACGGCAATCTATAAATTGAACATTGGAAAAGTCGAGGCCAGAAAAATCCAGGTTATGGAATTCTTGCTCCTCAAAAATAACGACCTTTGTTTCATTGGATTCTTTCCATTGTGGCCAAATAGCGGGATCAAGCAAGCCGTGCGATTCGGTAACTGGCGCTGGTTCCATGGAAGTAGAAGCTTTTACCTGATTACTTTTAATACTGGTTAAATTGTTGTAACTCATTATTGTTGTTTTCTTTATCCCAAAATGTCGCTAATTTTATTTCAAAGTCCCTTATTTTAAGTCGCCAGATTAACACAATTAGCTGGCCAGCAATAAAGGCTAATCATTGTTTTTATTACATAACTGATCCATTCAATCATTCTTTTACAATAATATCAAATGGTAACGAGTGTTATTTAAATTGAAATCTAGATTAGAAGGGTGTTTTTCAAGAAAACTTGTATTCGTGATAGCTATTTAACCTCAGGTTATTTAAAGATGGCATCACGCAATAAACTGATCTCATCCCTGATTTTGGCGGCTTTTTCAAACTCCAGATTTTTGGCTGCTTCGAGCATTTTACCTTCCAACTGTTTGATCGCTTTGCTAGCCTGCGCGGGCGTTTTGACATGGTATTTAGCTGAATGTTCTGCGACTCGTCGCTGCTTGCTGAGGTTGGAGACGCTAAATTTCTCGCCAGTTTGCATTACATCAGATATTGCTTTAGTCACTCCTTTTGGGGTAATTCCATGTTTAATATTATATTGATGTTGTATTTCGCGGCGTCGGTCGGTTTCACTAATGGCTCTTTGCATGGAGCCAGTCATTTTATCGGCATATAAAATCGCCCTGCCTTTCAGGTTTCTGGCCGCCCTGCCGATGGTTTGTATTAGCGACCTCTCGGAGCGTAAAAAACCTTCCTTATCGGCATCTAAAATCGCTACCAACGAAACCTCCGGCATATCCAAACCTTCTCTTAACAGGTTAATACCAACCAGAACATCAAACAGCCCTTTACGCAGGTCCTGAATGATTTCCATTCGTTCCACCGTATCGATATCCGAATGAAGATACCTTACTCTGGCACCATGTTCGGTCAAATATTCGGTCAAATCTTCCGCCATTCGTTTAGTTAAAGTGGTGACCAGAACCCTTTCATTTACCGCTACACGCAGGTGAATTTCGGACAACAAATCATCTACTTGAGTGGCAACTGGCCTCACTTCGACTTGCGGGTCGAGCAGGCCCGTTGGTCTGACAACCTGCTCAACGATTTCACCTGAATTCTCCAGCTCATAATTAGCAGGGGTCGCAGAAACAAAAATGGTTTGTGGCGCAAGTCTTTCAAACTCTTCAAACCGAAGCGGTCGATTATCCAGCGCCGATGGCAACCGAAATCCGTATTCCACCAGATTTTCTTTGCGCGAGCGATCGCCTTTGTACATCGCACCTATTTGTGAAACCATCACATGCGATTCATCAATAATCAATAAGGCATCATCAGGCAAATAATCAAACAAGGTTGGTGGATGTTCTCCCTGCTCCCTTCCTGAGATAAAGCGGGAGTAATTTTCGATCCCTGAGCAATATCCCAGTTCCTGCATCATTTCGATATCAAATTTAATCCGTTGCTCTAATCGTTGATATTCGACCAGCTTATTCATTTGTTTAAATTGCGCCAGGCGATCAACTAACTCCAGCTTGATTTTTTCAATTGAGTCCAGGATTGTTTGTCTGGCAGTTACATAATGAGACTTTGGGTAAATTGTCACTCTGGGGAGTTTTTTATAAACCTCGCCGGTCAAAGGGTCAAATGAGCGTAAATTATCCACTTCATCATCAAACAATTCGACCCTGATCGCATACCTTTCTGATTCAGCAGGAAAAATATCAATCACATCGCCCCTGACCCGATAAGTGCCTCGTTGTAAATCAACATCGTTACGGGTAAATTGCAATTCGGCTAATTTAGTTAATATTTCCCGTTGTTTGATTTCATCGCCCGGCTTTAAATGCATGACCATACTGTGAAATTGCTTTGGGTCGCCTAAACCATAAATCGCAGAAACCGAAGCAACGATGATCGCATCCCGCCTTTCTAACAAGGCTCTGGTTGCAGATAATCGCATTTGCTCAATATGGTCATTGATGGATGCATCTTTTTCAATAAAAGTATCACTACTGGCCACATAGGCTTCCGGTTGATAATAATCATAATAAGAAACGAAAAACTCTACTGAGTTATCAGGGAAAAAGTCTTTCATTTCGCCATAAAGCTGAGCAGCCAGGGTTTTATTAGGCGCTAGAATAATCGTTGGGCGGCCAGTATTTTGAATGACATTGGCGACCGTGAATGTTTTACCGGAACCTGTGACCCCCAGCAAGGTTTGATGGCTAAGACCATCGTCAAGACCTTCCATTAGCTTTTCAATCGCTTTAGGCTGGTCACCGGCAGGCTTAAATGGAGAATGGAGTTTAAAGGTTTGATTCATTACTTATTGCTATTACTCTTGCTGCATATCAGCTGTATTATACCCAGTATTACTAGTAATTGAAGCAAGATTAATCATCAATACTACTGACTTGTCAATCTCAGTATGCCTTTTTCTAACCATCTGTTTTATAGGCCCTAAAATACCCTTCATTGGTTTATCCGGACGGAGCAAGAGGGTTGTACTCCGATTATTTCAGTACCACCTTTGCTTGAAGTAACCTTGTCGATACAGGTAGAGACTCCATATCACCTCAATTTTGAGTATGGTGGTTAGCTGACTGCATCATTGTAAATCACAATAATCAGTCTTGTATATCCACCGCCTAAGGCGGTGGCCTGGATTAAAGCTAAATTGTTTAATTTTCAATCAAAATATCACTCTTATTTAGTTATCAGCTAAAAGAATGAAAAAAAGTTAAAAAAAATGGAGATTGACGGTTGACCGACTCATAATCATCCACTATTATGGCGCTCCCTCCTACAGAGGGTATGATTCCCCCTTAGCTCAGTTGGTTAGAGCGACGGACTGTTAATCCGCAGGTCCCCCGTTCGAGTCGGGGAGGGGGAGCCAAATTAAGTGTTCGCAAGTTAGATTTTGATTAGCAACACAGGCTTGGGAATCCAGCCAATAGAAAAGTTGAAAAGCCCCATTGTTGGTAATGCCAAATTGGGGCTTTTTTATATCTGGTACTTTTTTATAGCCCAAACACCTCTCTTGCTATCTTTAGCATTTGAGTTATCGCTATAATCCTTCCGCAGGTATTCACTTCAACTGAACGATAAAAATGCTACTTAACCAAATAAAACAATTACCCATTTACGATATTGTGGAAAATCCCAAACACTACAGTTTTGCCATTTTGATAAGCTTGGTTTCACTGGCTGTAATGTTGTTTGAACCTGACTCAACTGATTGGTTAAGATACCAGTCCATCGAAGTATCAAACGGTCAATGGTGGCGAATATTGACTGCCAACCTATGTCACAGCAATTGGAATCATTGGGTGTTGAATATCGCTGGATTATGGTTAATGGATCTGTTTTATCAACCGGTTTTATCGCAAAAAAATAGAGCCAACCTGCTACTATTTTGCATGATTTCTAATGTGGTGATGCTACACCTTTGGATGGATATAAACTGGTATGTTGGTTTGTCAGGCGCTTTGCACGGCTATTTAATTGGCGGCGCCCTGCTCTCCTGGAATAAAGCAAAATTACTTAATTTTGCGATTATTTTTATTACCACAGCAAAATTGATCATTGAAAGTATTTGGCAAATTAATTCGGCGACGGAAGAGTTGATTAATGCCAATGTATTAGAAGAGGCGCATTCTTTTGGGGCTATTGCTGCAGTGGTATTCTGGATATT
>JAUUYO010000023.1 GCA_030590405.1 Kangiellaceae bacterium | reverse complement strand
TATATTTTGAGCGAGTCTGCAAGGTACGTACTACGGCATTTACAGGTAGGCCGAGAACTGCTGTGTAAATTACCAGTGAGCTATCAAAAAGTCAAATCGATGCTCCGAGAAAAGCCATATTGGCAGTGTTGTTTGTGCTTGGATATGTTAAATTTATGGCCACAAAATCAATCAGAAGGATTGACCGAGAATAAAAAAGGGCTTTTTGATGAGTAAATATTTATTGATTTTTTTGAGCATTATTATTTCTGCAGTAATCAGTTTTGGGACTAACGCGGCTTCTGATTTAGAGCTTCACGCAAAAATCGAACTTAAAACAAAAATCGAACCTGAAACAAAGAAAACCCATCTAACAGGTGAGCGATACTTACCATCAAAACAACAAATGCTGGATATTGATAACACTCTGAGCAAAGCAAAAAAAGCGAATAAATTAGCATTAATCATTATGGGAGCTAACTGGTGTCACGATAGCCGTGCGCTAGCCACTAAATTGTTTTTACCGGAAGTCAAAGACACCATCGAATCGAATTATGAATTACTTTTTGTGGATGTCGGTTATTTAACTAAAGTAAAAAAAGTGATCACCCGGTTCGGTATGCCAGTTATCTATGCGACGCCAACGGTACTGATTATTGATCCAAAATCAGAACAACAGATCAACGGTCATAATATGCACTTATGGCGTGATGCGGATAAGGTGAGTGTATCGAATACCATTGAGTATTTTACGGATATTGCAGATAACCAGCAAAACCTTCTGGCATCTCTGTCTAAGTCTAATCATGCCAATAAAGTTTTATTAGAGACTCTTAATCAATCAATTAACCAATTTGAGCAACACCAGGCGATAAGAATTTATAAAGCATTTACCATCATCGGCCCCTTGCTCAAGGAAAAGAAACAAGGCGGTAAAGCTAAGGATTTTGTAAAACATTGGAAAGCGGTTGCTGCTCTTCGCTATAAAATTACTGATGATCTAGCTGTTTTGCGCCAACAAGCGATAGAAATTTCCAGCGCAGCCAATTCGAATAAAAAATTATCCTTTCCTGAATATCCTGCGTTTGAGTGGGAATTAAAAGAACAACAAAATAACCCGAGGCACGGATCGTGACCGAGACTTTTGTGATAGATACGCCAGTTGGCCGATTGCAAATACAAGTCGATGATGAGCAGCTAACAAGCATTCAACTCAATAGCCAATCTAAATTGATGGCAGCTCAAACCCTCTTTGGTCTAACGGTTACCGAGCAAATAAAAAATTACTTTAGATTGGCTCAATTTAAGTTTGAGTTACCGCTATTGCAAAAAGGCACCGAGCATCAACTTAAAGTCTGGTCTGCTCTTTGTCAAATCCCAGCTGGCAGTGTGCTCACTTATGGTCAGTTGGCAAAAAAAATTGGCAGTAGTGCCAGAGCGATTGGTAATGCCTGTCGAAATAATCCTTTGCCGATTGTGGTGCCGTGTCATCGGATTGTGGCGGCATCGGATATTGGCGGCTTTTCTGGCGCACAGCAAGGAGTATTGTTAGACATAAAGCGCTCCCTGCTTAACCATGAAGGCTTGTCTTTTTAAATGCTCTTTGGGAAGTATTTTGCTCTCTTTTTTGTAGGAGCGCGGCGTCCCCGCCGGGAAAAATGCTAAATGAGAACTATTTGCCTGATTTGAGCACCTAATCGGAGCCAAATATCGCTTTTCCTAGAGGACCTACTTGGCGCAGCGAGACGCAGCTCCTACCGAAAATTTAACATTTTGATTTTATTGAATAATATGTGTTCAAGAGACAGCCTACAGGTTTGCTAGGTTACAGCGGTCTATCAACCACCCAGATTTATGCTAATATCGCTAAGTAAAGGTTTCAGGTGTTACATACAAAGCATCACCCAGGAGCTAATTTACACCTCTATCAGGGGATATAAACCGTTTGTCTGATCGGTATGCAGGCTGTTATAGTATCTGCCGATCAATAGGTCCATACTGGTCACTGTTTTAGTAGGGCAATATTCAACATCACGCTTTTCAGGATTAATAATTAACATGACCCATTTACGTACAATCACCACATTACTAGCCTCATTTCTGCTCTTAACCGGTTGTTCTGATAATTCTCCGTCAGCAGACCAGGCCGAAGCTGAACAAAAGGTGAGTTCAGTGGTAAAAAGTCAACAAACAGAATTAAGCCCTGATGCCATTAAAATATTGCTAGAAAAGAAATTGTCAGGCATTGAAGTTAGCAGTGTCGAACTGAGTCCAAAAGAAGGCTTTTATCAGGCATTTTATAACGGCCAAATCCTGTATATTTCTACCGATGGTTTATTCTTATTTTCCGGGACCTTGTTAGGGCTTTCTGAAGATGAGCCGGTGAATCATACCGATGCTGCGGTTACAGCCAAAACGAATGAATTATCTCCGCAAAGAGCCGAGGCCATTGCATCGCTCAAAGAAGACGACATGGTGATTTTTAAAGCAGAGAGAGAGGAATTTGCGATCACGGTGTTTACCGATGTGGATTGCGGTTACTGCCGAAAACTGCATAAAGAGGTTCCACAACTCAATGCGAAAGGTATTACTGTTCGTTATTTAGCCTTTCCAAGGGCAGGAGTCGGTTCGTCTGCTTATGATAAATTAGTTTCTGTCTGGTGTTCCGATGATAAGATGTTAGCCATGAACAATGCCAAGCTTAAACGACAGTTTTCCCCCAAAACTTGTACTAATCCTGTGGCATCTCAATACCAACTCACTCGCGTATTTGGCTTGTCAGGAACACCTGCACTTATCTTACCCGACGGTGAGTTGATTGCTGGTTATATGCCTTTCGATAAACTTCACCAACATTTGAAAGATAAAGCGCAGCAGGCCGAAACTGCTGGAAAATAGCACTCTTTGGTGCAGTTCGGAAGAGTTTTTGTGAACTGCACTATTATGGAGCATCGTATTGGATGCACTTAATGTCTCTTTTTTCTTTTAATCTTTTTTCTACTTTTAATAAATATTTTTTGCCGCTTTGTATTTTCTGGTTCCTTCAAATAATAACTCGCCGTAAAAATAATCAGGGTCAACGTCTTCAAGGGTAAATAAGCGCATAAACCCGCCGTTGTTCAAAAGTTAAAACTTGGTAAGTGTGGCAGGCCTGCCGACTGGCCATAGCTTCGACAGCAATCCCCATGGCATTGATTTGTTGGGTGATTTTTGGTGACAGTAATTGATGCTGTTCGCCGGTTCCTATGATAAAAATTTCAGGTTGTTCTATCAAATGGCCTTTCAGATCCTCAAAGCTAAGCTCAACAAAGCTTTTAGCACCTGCAAAAACCTTTTTGTCGCCATTAACTAAAAAGACCACCTGGTTAAAACAACCGATATTAAGCCTGATTTCTCCAGCTTGATAAGATTTTATATTGACACTATTTTCGGATGCTTCTTTTTGAAGTTGCATGATGGTTTGATCTTGGAATAAGAAGATAGAAGATTATAACGCCAAAATCCCAATTGGGGAAAATTAAGGTAGAATGACGGAATGAAGCTAATCTTTAATACAATAAGAAGATAATTTTGCAACGTAGAAAACTTTTGAAACTTGGGCTTGGTACCGGAGCTTGCACAGCATTGGCCGGTGGGATCGTTTGGAATCAGGTATTTGATGGACCTATCGTTAACCCTTGCCTGATTGATAACTTACCGGACTCTCTTGTGAATCACTCGCTGATGCAACAGGCATTTGCAGGGCTTGATGTGTCGCAATTATGGGACACACATTTCCATCTGCTTGGAAACGGGTTAAATAATGGATTTGACGGTCAAGCCACGGGTATCTGGTTAAATCCTGAAATGTCTTCCTGGTTATCGCCGATACAAAAGCTGCAATATGGCTTCTATCTCGACGCGGCCTGTATTTCTGAAGCGGACAAGGCGGATAGTCTTTTTCTGGAAAATATCAATAAAACTATGAGCCAGCTTCCTCAAGGGATCCGCTTTATGTTATTGGCCTTTGATTATCAATACGATAATCATGGTAATGCCAAACCTGAGGCCTCTACCTTTTATATTCCCAATAAATATGCTGCCAAGGTGGCTAAAGCGCATCAATCTTTTGAATGGATTGCATCGGTTCATCCTTACCGCAGTGATGCCATAGAGCAATTAGAATGGTGTAAAGCCAATGGCGCAAAAGCGGTCAAGTGGTTACCGCCAGCGATGAATATTGATCCATCGGCGGGTCGATGTGATGGTTATTATCAAAAACTGGTCGATTTAGAATTGCCGTTGTTGACCCATGCCGGTGATGAAAAAGCGGTACATAGTGAAGAATTACAAAAATTGGCTAATCCGTTGCTACTTCGAAGACCACTTGATTTGGGAGTCAAAGTGATTGTGGCGCATTGCGCATCATTAGGTAGCAATCAAGACTTAGATAACAAAAAAGTTTCGCAAAAATCCAATTTTGAGCTTTTTGCGCGGTTAATGAACGATGCGAATTATCAAACTAATTGTCTGGCAGATATTTCGGCGATTAACTTGATTAACCGCGATCTTCATGAAATCAAGCAAATTGTGGAAAATCAAGATTGGCATTCTAGACTGTTATACGCCTCCGATTATCCTTTGCCTGGAGTCATGCCGATCATCTCTTCAAAGAATCTTGCGGCTAACGATTTACTCGATGAATCGGTGGTGCCGTTTATCAATCAGGTGAGGCAGCATAATAGCTGGTTGTATGATTTTCTGGTCAAGCGATTAATGAAATCAAATGGCGTTGTTTTCTCAAATGATGTTTTTCAAACAAGAAAATATTTCGAGTAGTTCATTATGCCAGTCGAGCAAAGTTTAAAATCAAGCATTAGTTTTTATTTTCCAGAGCTGTCCTGTGCGCAACTATTGTCCAATGATTCGATGGTTAAGTATCAAGAGCAATTTATCATCGATGTTCTGCCAAAGGGTTGGCAACAGGAATTTTGCCAACAGATTGGCTTTGTTGAAAAGAATCTTCCCTGGAATAAATTAAGAGCGCTGCAATTTGATATTTCGGATGATATTCAAACCGTCGTCTGCTGCGATCCGGTGATGATGCAAATGACTCATCGTGGCGCTTATTTATGGGGCCAATCACAACTGGAATTTAGTAAAGAAGAAGTGATTAGAATCATCGCTCAGATTAATCAGCAGTTAATGGGGGATGATGAATGTTTCTATTTACTGGATAACCATCAATGGCTGTATACCAATAAAAAGGCAATCGAGTTAACTCAATCTTCTTTTGAGGAAGATATTGGCAAAGATCGATTTGGTTTTGCTTATTCCGGGAAAGATGGGGTTTACTGGGATAAACTCGCCACCGAAATTCAAATGTTGATCAAACAAATGATGGACTATCAAGGACTCACTTCAGTTCCCGCAGAAATGATTGTGAACGTCCATTTTTGGGGAGATACGAGGCATAAAGCATTCCTACCTTTTGAGAGGTTAGAGGATAAGTCGCTACAGGTATTTTCATCAGATGGTCTAATAGAGTTATTTTGCCAAAAAAGTGGTATCAAGTTTGAGTCGTTAGAAAACTTCCAGAGAATTGTCTCGAAAAATAATGATGAATATTTAAACAATGTTGTTTTGGCTATGTCAAACAATGAGTTGACTGATTTCAGTCAACTAGTAAAAGACAGTATTGAGAACTCTGAGGGGCGATACGATGTTGTTCGTTTAATAACGCAAGATAAAGTGCTTGAAGTTTCAAAAACAAAAACTCTGTGGCAAAAATTTAAAAGTATTTTCAAATAGGTGAACACCATAAATAAAGGATATATCTGTTGATTAAAAAAAGCATTAGTCATCGAACTCCAGTTAATTTTGAGGAGGGCAATGAATCGACGGTTGTCGATGGGTTAAAAGATTACCCCGAAAAATTACGCCAAATATTTTTGGCAAGAGGGATCCAGTCAAAATCAGAGCTTGATTATAGTTTAACGGGATTAATTCCGCCCAGTAAGCTATTCAATGCCGATAAAGCCAGCCAGATTATTTTACAAGCAATAAGAGATGAGCAACGAATATTAATTATCGGCGATTTTGATGCCGACGGTGCGACCAGTTCGACCTTGATGGTCAAGGCTCTCACATCGATGGGGGCTAAACAGGTTAATTTTTTAGTGCCCGACCGATTTAAGTTTGGCTATGGACTTTCTGTCAAACTGGTGGAAGAAGCGGCTATGCAAAAGCCGGATCTGATCATCACTGTGGATAATGGCATTGCTAATCACCAAGGTGTGGCAAAGGCTAATGAGCTTAATATTCCGGTGATTATTACCGATCACCATCTGGCCGCTGAAACTTTACCGGATGCGTTAGTTATCGTCAACCCGAACCAACCAGAGGATGATTTTGCCAGTAAAAATTTGGCTGGTGTTGGGGTGGCATTTTATTTAATGCTCAGTTTACGCAGCTTAATGCGCTCTGAAGGCTGGTTTGAGCAGCAGGGGATCAGCGAGCCTAATCTTGCCGAGCTGCTGGATTTGGTTGCTCTGGGGACCGTGGCGGATGTGGTAGTGCTGGATAAAAACAATCGAATCTTAGTTGAGCAAGGGCTTCGCCGGATCCGAAGTGGTCGCGCTTGTTTTGGAATTAAAGCGTTATTAGAGGTGGCTAAAAAGCAGCCGCAAAAATGTCAGGCATCAGACTTAGGTTTTGCGCTTGGACCGCGTTTGAATGCCGCTGGTCGGTTGCAGGATATGTCGATTGGAATTAATTGTTTATTGGCTAATTCACAAAGTGAAGCGACTCGAATTGCTGCCCAGTTAGATACTCTTAATCGTGAACGAAGAAATATCGAACAAGATATGTTGCTGCAGGCAAATCAGGATTTAGCGGAATATTTTTCTCATAATGAAAAAACAAGTCAGGATGAAAAAACAAGTCAGGATGAAAAAAGACCCACCACCTTATGTTTATATGATCCCAAATGGCATCAGGGGGTAATCGGCATTTTGGCCTCCAGAGTCAAAGAGAAAATCAATCGCCCAGTCATTGTTTTTGCCAAAGACGAGAGCGGAGAGCTGCCAATGATTAAAGGTTCTGCGCGTTCCGTTCCTGGCGTGCATATTCGTGATGTATTGGCTTTGGTTGATAGTCGCCATCCTGCGCTTATCGAAAAATTTGGAGGACATGCGATGGCTGCCGGTTTGTCGTTGGCGGAAAAAGATTTTCAACTATTTGCCGAAGAGTTTCATCAATGTACCGACGAGTTGCTGGCCGGAGAGAATATTTCCGATGAAATAATGACCGATGCAGATTTATCTGAGCAATACATGACCATGGACTTTGCTCGTCAACTAAGAGCCGCCGGTCCCTGGGGGCAAGGATTTCCAGAGCCTTTATTCGATGATCAATTTAATGTGATTAGTCAGCGGATCGTTGGCGAAAAGCATTTAAAACTGGTATTGAAAAAAGGGGACTTAATGATTGATGGGATCCATTTTTTCTTTGAGGAAGGGTTAACCCTTCAACCGGATGATTCAATTCATATCGTGTATAAACTGGATATTAATGAATTTCGCGGTGAGCAATCATTGCAACTGATCATTGAGCAAATCACCAAGCAGTCTTATTAATCTTGAAGTGCATTATCTTCTGGCAGTAATACCGACTCACCAGCAATCGCGTGTCCTTCACTGGCCCACTCGCCAAGATCAATCAGCTGGCAGCGTTTTGAACAAAAGGGTTTGTGATCGCCACAGTCAGCCCAACGTTGACTTTTTTTACAGGTGGGGCAGGGAATGATGAGATCTTTGTTCATGGGGTGACTTCTTTGCTAAGATTAGAGTATATGATATTGCTAATTATTCGATAAGTTGCGAGTGAAGTCCAGATCGCATTTGACTAAATAATCATTTTAAAAATGGAGCCAGTAAATTGTTTAATCTCAAAGAACTTGAGCAAGCCGCTGAGATCGTTCACCGAGTGGTGCAACCCACGCTGCAAAATAATTGGGCGCAACTCTGTCAACCTCTCGAGTGCGACGTTTGGGTAAAACATGAAAATCATACGCCTACCACCGCTTTTAAAGTGCGCGGCGGTGTTTATCTAATGAATAGGCTACAAGGCTCTGCCAATCCACCGACGGGCCTTATTTCTGCGACCAGAGGCAATCACGGACAAAGCCTGTCTTTTTCGGGTAAACGTGCTGGAATGCCAATTACCATCGTTGTACCAGAGAATAATAGTGAGGATCAAAATCGGGCAATAAAAGCCTTTGGTGCCGATTTGATTATTTATGGAAAGGATTTTCAGGCGGCAAGAATGCACAGCCTGAAGTTACAAGCAAAATACGGATATATGCCAATTCCGCCATTTTGCCGTGATTTGGTGATTGGAGTTGCAACTTACGCATTGGAGTTTTTATCGGCGGTAAGAGATCTAGACACGGTTTATGTGCCAGTAGGAATGGGCTCCGGGATATGTGGGCTGATCAAAACACGCGACCTGTTAGGCCTTAAAACAAAAATCGTCGGGGTGGTTGCTGAGGACGCTCCCACCTTTGCCTTATCATTTGAAGCGGGCAAAATTATTAATACAGATAGCGCGAATACCCTGGCTGACGGGGTAGCGACGAGTGAACCAATGGAAGAGGCTTTCGAGATGATTCTGAAGGGGGCTGAAAGGATCGTTTCGGTTAGCGAACAGCAAATCATTTCAGCAATGTATCAGTATTACCAAGCGACCCATAATTTAGCCGAAGGAGCGGGGGCTATATCTCTCGCCGGGTTAACCAAAGAAAGAGCCTTAATGAAAGGTAAAAAAGTCGGGGTGATTTTATCTGGTGGGAATATTGATTTTGACCGTTTTCGCGATTATATGGCGACATTGAATTTTAACTATAAAGGATAAGGGTTATAATATCGTCAAACTTACTTAAGCAAAGCAATTGGAGAAACAAATGGCTACTGCAACCGCAAGACACATCTTAGTCGACAGTGAAGAAAAGTGTAACGAACTGAAAGAGCAAATTAACGGCGGCACAGATTTCGCGGAAGTTGCTAAGCAACATTCATCTTGTCCATCAGGAAGTAGCGGCGGCGATCTTGGTTCATTTGGCCCTGGCGCGATGGTCCCAGAATTTGACCAAGTTTGTTTTAATGGTGAAGTCGGTGTAGTTCATGGTCCGGTAAAAACTCAATTTGGTTATCATCTGTTGGAAGTCACCGAACGAGCATAAGCTCGGCTATTTCGATTGACTTTGTCGAACAATTGAGTAAAATTTGTTCAGGTGGACAAAAAACAACCGATAATGGCTGCTGGACTACTCAATAAATATGAACGAATATACCTATCTTAAACGTGTCAAAATGGGGGTTGAAAAGCTCAAAATTGGCATGTATGTTGGAAAACTCGATAAAGACTGGAAAGATTCTCCGTTTCTTTTCCAGGGATTTCCTATCGAAGATCAACAGCAATTGGAGTTATTGCGTGAAGAGTGCCGCGAAGTTACCGTTGATTTTAAGACTCAGGAAGAATATAAAAACTATTTGATGGGAGCTGGTGACGTGGTCGAGCTCGAAGGTGAAGTCCAACATGCTGATATGCAGTTGCTGGAAGAGTTGCCCCAAGCCCTCAAGAGCTTTGACGAATCTGCCAAAACACTCAAAATTCTGATGCGCCAGGTGATGCAAGGCAACCCCATTGATTTGCAGAGAGTTGAAAAATCTGTCGCGGAATGTATTAACAGTCTTGAACGATATCCCGAAGCATTGTTATTGGCTATCAACAATAAAAACGGCATTCATTATACAGCCGAACATAGCATGCGGGTCTCGGTAATCGCCATTGCCTTTGGGCTGGAGTTGGGCATGAGCCAGGAGCAAGTTCGAGTTCTGGGGTTGAGCGCAATGCTACATGATATCGGAAAAGCGATGATACCACACAAAATCATCAATAAGGTCGGTAAACTCGATAAAGATGAGACCCAAATAATCAAGAGTCACCCCAAGGAAAGTTTTCGGTTATTGTCCAAAATTGAGGGATTAAGTGAAGTGGTCAAGGAAGTTGCTCTCTCTCATCACGAACGAGAAGACGGTAAAGGTTACCCCAGGCATATACCCAAAGATCGGGTTTCTCGTTATGCAAAATTGGTATCCATTATCGATGCTTATGACGCGATTGTCAGTGATCGTCCCTACAATAAAGCGCGAGAACCATCCCATGCGTTCAGGATATTAAATCATGGTAAAGGGAAAAAATTCGATCCTGATCTGGTTGAACATTTTGTGGAATGGTTAGGGATATACCCGGTTGGCTCTTTGGTCGAAATGGTAACCGGTGAATTAGCCATCGTATTGAAAAAACATTCAAAGAAAAGCATGTCACCTCGAGTGATGATTGTTACCGATGAAAACAAAAAAACCGGTTATGAGAAAGTCATCGATCTATCTTTGATGGAGATGCATTCCAATGGTAAGCCCTATAAGATTAAGTCGATTTTGGTGAGCAACGCGCATGGAATTAATATTCGACGCTACCTGGGTCATGAAAAATTTAATGTCCCTCGCTGGTGTGAAAACGTTGAAGTCGAGAAAGATTCGCCTTTTTCAAAGTATTTATAATTGCTTTTTTAGTCGTTCGGCTGTTTCATCGTGAAATAAAAAAGGGAAACAGAAGTTTCCCTTACTAGGAGCTGTTGAACTATGAAAAATCAGCAGCCCCTAAACAAAGTAATTAAATAAATTTTAACCCTTTGGGCCTGCTGCTTTAATTTCATCAGATACATCAAACTTAGCAAAGTTTTCAACAAACAATTTGGCAACTGCTTTAGCTTCGACATCATATGCATCGGCATCAGCCCAGGTTTTTTTAGGTTGAAGCAGATTACTATCAATTCCTTCGACTGACACAGGCACATCAAGGTTTAATTGATCAATATGAACTGTTTCACAATCAGCCAAAGCGCCAGATTGAATAGCGGTAATGACTGCGCGAGTAGTGGGAATACTGAATCGTTTTCCGCCATTGGAAAAAGTACCGCCAGTCCAGCCGGTATTGACCAGGTAAACTTTGGCATTGTTGGCGACGATACGCTTCATCAGCAATTCTGCATAAACGCTAGCTGGACGAGGGAAGAATGGTGCGCCAAAACAGGTTGAAAAAGTGGACTCAATGGCAGAGGTTGAACCTATTTCAGTGGAGCCAACTTTGGCGGTATAACCACTTAAAAAGTGATCAGCTGCAGCTTCTTTAGTTAATATAGAAACGGGAGGAAGTACTCCAGTTAAATCGCAAGTTAAGAAAATAACCGCACTTGGCTCACCAGCACGATTTTCCTCAACCATAAGTTCTATGTGTTCTCTTGGATAACCCGCGCGACCGTTTTGGCTATGAGTGGTATCGCTATAATCTGCAACGCCATTATCATCAAGCACAACGTTTTCAATAATGGTACCTTTTTTAATTGCGTCCCAAATAACAGGTTCATTTTTTTGTGATAAATCGATGGTCTTGGCGTAACAGCCACCTTCGATGTTAAATACCGTACCAAGCCCCCAACCATGCTCATCATCACCAATTAAATAACGAGAAGGATCGGCCGACAAAGTTGTTTTGCCGGTACCGGATAAGCCAAAGAATAAGGTGACATCGCCTTTGCCATCGGTATTAGCTGCGCAATGCATGGGCAAAACATCCTTGGCGGGTAATAAGAAATTTTGTACTGAAAACATGGCTTTTTTCATTTCGCCAGCATAACGCATACCTGCGATTAATACTTTGCGTTGGCCAAAGTTGATCATAACTGTCGCATCACTGTTAACGCCGTCTCGCTCTGGGTCACATTCAAAGTGCGCTGCGTTCATGATTTGCCATTGTTCTTTGTTGGCAGGATTAAAGCTCTTGGGACGGATAAATAAGTTTTGTCCAAAAAGATTTTGCCAGGCGGTTTCTGTTCTTACGTTGACCGCTAAGTAGTGGGCTGGATCGGAGCCAACATGCAGCTCAGAAACATAAAATGCATCTTTTTGATTCAGGTAATTTTCTACTTTGTCCCACAAGGCATTAAATTTGTCCTCTGATATAGGGCGATTGACATTTCCCCAGTCGATTTCAGCTTCTGTTGATACTTCTTTGACAATAAACCGATCATTTGGAGAGCGACCGGTTCGAGCACCTGTGATAACACTTAATGCGCCATTAGCAGCAAGAATGCCTTCTTTGCGCTCGACTGCGTGATCAATAAGTTGATGCTTGGGAAGGTTTATGTGCTGTAAAGCTTGATTGTCCACATGTGACTCCATTTTGTCGTATTTCGGTCATTTTTTGACTTGAATGAAATTTGAGCGGCATTCTAACAAATAAAAAAGCCGTAAACTAGGCGTTGGCAGCTTTTTTTAGCTCTATTGATCAATTAACCTGTGTTTGTGGGTTCCAGTTTTCCTGGTAAAAGTTTTTCTGAGTTGTTGCGGTTGTTTTACCAGTTGGAGAGCGGCGACATTGAGCATTATCCATATGGTAAATTGCCGCAGAAAACATGCTTTCTTCAACTTCTGCAAAGCCGTGTGTCAGGTCATCGATTTCGCTGCAATCGGCGATTAAACCATTAAAATAGTCACCTTGATCATTATGGTTAACCGATTGAAATTCAATTGGCAAAATAATCTGGTCACAGAACTCTTTGCCGTACATACCCACCGGCTTGCCGCAGGTGGTTCCACCGATCTGGATGACCTCAACAAAAGGGGACAGGCTATTGATGACCTGTTCACTCGCAGAGCAGGTTGAGCCTGTAGTCAGAACGTAAACTCGGTTTAAACTAAGCGCATTGGTAAAATTATTGAACGGAGTATTATTGTTGGAACTGAGGTATTTATCGTTATGGATGGTTTTGGTGTAATTGAATCCAGCGGTATTGGAGCCGCTAATGTAAGAAGCTACATCGTTGGAGGCTCTAACTCGTCCACCGCCATTGTATCGAAGATCCAGCACCAATTCGGTGACATTACTGGCAGCAAGCAGGTCAACGGCATCCGAAAATTCGTTGCTGGTATTTTCGATAAAGCTACTTAACGCCACATAGCCAATGGTTTGGTTGTCAGTTTGTACTACTTCTGATACCAGCACGGTATTCATTGTGACTAAGGCTTTGGTCAGTACTTGAGCCATTGCCACCTCGTCGATGGTAGCAATGGTAAAAGTGGCGGTATCTTCGGCTTCCAACTCTGAAAGGGCCGCTGATAAACCATCCCCGGCAATAATAGTTGCGGCTGGAATACCGTTAATAGCGGTAATTCGATCAGTTCTTTGCCAGCCCGCATCACCAGAAGGTGAGTCATCAAATACATAACCGAGCAAATAAGCGTCGCGAGTCGAGTTAATGATGGCTCTAAAGCCGAAACCTTCAAAGGTGCCTTCTTCAAAGAAATTATCGTTGGCTTCAATAGTGGTTATAAAGCTAAACCGATCCAGAGGGGCTCGCAGCGCATCTAAAGTCTCATTGATCGTATCAAAATCGGCAATATCAATATTTGGGACTTCGTCATACCACAGGTAAGTATCGTGCATGACGTCAAATATAAATTGTTTTTGAGAGATGACATCACAAGCCAGAGGCGGACTGACAATACCTTGTCCGACACCGGGTGGATTATTGCTTCCGCCGCACCCTGTGAAAATAAATGAAAATAAAGCTAGGGTGATGAGTGTCATCAATTTATTCATTGTTTATACCTATCTTAATTCATGCTCGCAAGGTTTATGGTCGCAAGCGATACACATTTAGCATTAATAGATGCTGCAGCATACCACAGCGTCAGTCAAACCGGCGATCCCAGCGCTTAAAGCGTTTTCGGCAATAAGCATCAAATTCCTTGTGACTAGTAAAATATAGCTCCGAGTTGGTATCTGAAGAAGTATCGAATTCACAATTTTGATTAGAATGCTCTCGACAAATAAATGGTCTTTGCTGGTAAATATTGCATTGACCTGTGTCGCTCAAATGTTCACATTGGCCTAAGCAGGTCAGATATCAGCCGGAACTATCTTTAAAAACATGGATGTTATTATGTGAAATTTGCCACAGGGTTACATCAAAATGGCGGATAGAGCGGGGCGTTTCAATCTGTTCGGTAATATATTGGCAGCATTTAGAATCGAAACATTGTGAGCATTTACCAGAATAGTCAATGGCTATTAGGATCTGTTTGACTTGCTTATGTTTTGACATTGAAATCCTTGGATTACGTCGATATTAAGCAGGTTATGAACTTCTTTCAACTGCCAACTCGGCAAGGTCATATAATGCCTTGGTAAATTGATTCTTGGGCATATTCGATAAATATTGTTTTGCCTGTTCAACTTCTTGTTGGGCGCGATTAAGAGTATATTCGATCGATAGGGTCTCTTTTATGATGTTTTGCACGGCTTGCAAATGTTCTAATCCGCCATTTTCTATACATGAACGGATCAAATGCTTGCCTTCTTCGTCAGCATGATGTTTCGCGTAAATAAGTGGTAAAGTTGGTTTTCCTTCGGCTAAGTCATCACCGACGTTCTTTCCCAGCTCTTCACTATCGGCAGTGTAATCCAGAGCATCATCCATCAATTGAAATGCCAAGCCTAAATGCAGGCCATATTGGTGTAAATCATCCGAGAATTGCTCTTTACCAGCAATAATTGCCCCAAGCTGGCAAGCGGCGGCGAATAAAATCGCAGTTTTGTTTTCGATGACCTTAAAATAACTTTCTTCAGTGGCATCAGGATCGTTGCAATTCATTAATTGCAAAACTTCGCCTTCGGCAATTTGATTGGTGGTATTGGATAAAATATTCATTATTTTCATTTTATCGAGGGATACCATCATTTGAAAGGCTCGGGAATAAAGGAAATCACCCACTAATACACTGGCGGCGTTACCAAAAAGAGCGTTAGCAGTCTCTCGTCCGCGACGCCTGTCACTTTCATCAACCACATCATCATGTAGCAAGGTCGCTGTGTGGATAAACTCAACGATTGCCGCAGTTTGGTGGTGTTTACTGCCTTGGTAGCCAAAAGCATTAGCCACCATCAGCACCAGTAATGGTCGCAATCTTTTACCGCCAGCTGCTACAATGTAATGTCCCAGTTGATTGACCAACGCAACATCAGACTGAAGCTGGTTAACAATCACCTGATTAGTGGCCGCAAAATCTTTTTCGACTAGTTTTGTAATGGTTTTTATATCAGACAAGAGAGATAACTCGATAAATAAGATAAAGATATTAGCAAAAAACGCCATCAGGCTGATTTGAGCGGAGAATTAATGTCAGAATGCTATTGTCTGGACACGATTGGGTCAAGTGAAAACTCCGTTTTTTACCTTTAAAATTCATTAGTTTAAGAAAAAGAGGTGTTTTAGACTATTTATACTTGCTAGCAGCCTGTTAATGTCTTAAAATGCGCGCCCTAATTTATGGGATTCCCTGATTAATATGGGAGTCACCAGCAGTTTAAAAAACCAATTCATATGTGCTTAAAAGCATGTACTGATAATGACGGAGAGAGTGTCGCTATGTACGCGGTGATTCAAAGTGGTGGTAAACAACACCGAGTAAAAGAAGGGCAAGTCGTTCGCCTTGAGAAAATTGACCTTGAAAAAGGCGCTACTATTGATTTTGATAAAATTTTGATGGTTGGTGAAGGTGAAGATTTAGCTTTAGGCGCACCATACCTGGATAAAGCAAAGGTTTCTGGTGAAATCGTTGAGCAAGGTCGTGGTAAAAAAATCAAGATCATCAAGTTCCAACGTCGTAAGCACAGCCGCAAGCAAATGGGGCATCGTCAGTGGTTTACTGAAGTTAAGATTACTAACATCAGTAAGTAATTGAACTAATTATAAACTCAGCGCTTTATTTTGTTGAGCGATGGGTTAAGAAAGATCTTGGAGAGATAAAATGGCACATAAGAAAGCTGGTGGTAGTACCAAGAACGGTCGCGATTCGGAAAGTAAACGCTTAGGCGTTAAGCGATTCGGTGGCGAAACAGTTTCTGCGGGTAGCATCATTGTTCGTCAACGTGGCACTCGTTTTCACCCAGGCAGTAATATGGGGATCGGGCGTGACCATACGTTGTTTGCTAAAGCCGATGGCGAAGTATTATTTGAAATGAAAGGTAAGGCTAATCGTAAAACTGTGAGCATAGTTGTTCACTAAGCATAGTTGTCACTAAGCGCTATTGTTCACTAAAACAAACCTTCGGGTTTGGTTTACTGATCCTTACCAGCTTTTAATTTAGCCAATAAGCTCGTAATTAGCAAACAGTCTGGTCTATTATTAAAAAGCTCCGATAATTATCGGGGCTTTTTCGTGTTTGTTGGAAAGGTTTTTATGAAATTTGTCGATGAAGTTAAAATCAAAGTCAAAGGCGGTAACGGTGGCAGCGGGATGTGTAGTTTTCGCCGAGAGAAATACGTACCTAAAGGCGGGCCAGACGGCGGCGACGGTGGTGACGGTGGCTGTGTTTATCTGGTTGCTGATTCTGAACTGAACACTTTAGTCGATTTCAGGTTTGTACGTTTTTATGGCGCTGAAAACGGTACCAAAGGTCAGCCGCGTAACTGCACCGGGGCGAGAGGGAAAGATTTAGAATTACCAGTCCCTATCGGCACCAAAATCATTAACATTGAAACTGATGAAGTGATCGGTGATTTAGAAAAAGTCGGTGAGAAAGTGCTGGTGGCTAAAGGCGGTTTTCACGGCCTTGGCAATACTCGCTTTAAAAGCAGTGTCAATCGAGCACCCAGACAGACTTCACACGGCAGTGAGGGTGATTTTAGAGAGTTGAAGCTTGAGCTAAACGTGTTAGCGGATGTTGGCCTTTTAGGACTCCCTAATGCCGGTAAATCGACTTTTATTCGCAGTGTATCTGCGGCAAAGCCAAAAGTTGCCGATTATCCTTTTACCACTCTGATCCCTAATTTGGGAGTGGTTGCGCCTTTACCTTACAAGAGTTTTGTTATTGCGGATATCCCCGGGGTTATCGAAGGAGCCGCAGAAGGCGCGGGACTTGGGGTGCGATTTTTAAAACATCTTACAAGAACCAAATTATTATTGCATTTGGTCGATCTTAATCCGTTTGATGAATCTGATCCGCTGGAAAATATTAAGACGATTGCTAATGAATTACAGAAATATTCGGTTGAATTTGAAAAACCTTTAGCTGAGAAAGAAGTTTGGTTAGTTTTTAATAAATGCGATCTTTTATCTGAAGAAGAAATGCAGAGCAAAAAGCAGGAAATTTTGGAAGCCTTGAATTGGCAAGGGCCTCATTATGTTATTTCTGGCATGGATGGCACGGGCACCAAGCAGTTGTGCTTTGATATTTTAGAAAGTATTGAAAATGCTGCGGAACAAGCGCAAGCAGCGATAGAGTCACCGTCAATCGATTAATGTTTAAAAATTAATACTGTTTAAAAAATAATATTATTTCCAATAAAAAACCCGCATAAAGCGGGTTTTTTATTCTTTCAGGATAAAGATATGAATCTTTATGCCATCGCCTTAATTTGAGCGTTAAAGCGGCTCTTATGGCGAGAGGCTTTATTCATATGAATAAGTCCCTTTTGAGCAGCAACATCTAAAACAGGTACTGCTGCGGCAAAAGCTGCTACTGCTGACTCTTTATTGCCAGATTCGATTGCTGCGATAACTTTTTTCATGTAGGTACGCATCATTGAACGACGACTTGCATTGTGCTGGCGACGGCCTTCAGACTGACGTGCACGCTTTTTTGCGGATTTGATATTAGCCAAGGCTTTGCTCCAAAAATATATAAATTGAACCTGATGTTTTTCAGGTCGATTAGGGTCTAAAATTAGGTGCGAGAATATACATCCTTTTCCCTCTTATATCAAGGCTTACAAGCTTTTTTTATTGGCTAATTGAATAACGCTGTCGAACATCTCAAATATCAGCCATTTGTTGACTGGAAAACCCCATAAAATAAGTCATTTAAGTGAAACTCTATTTGACGGGATCAAAGTAACTGGCTAATCTAGCAGCCTTTCTCGGTCAGATCTTTCAACTAAATTCTTGGGTTATTTTATAGTCCTAGATTGCTTATTTATAAAAATAAAGAGGATTCAATGAGCAAACAGTTGCTTAAATCTGGCATTATTGTAAGTGGTATGACCTTATTGTCACGAATTTTGGGATTAATTCGCGATATGGTTATGACTAATATAATGGGAGCGCATTGGGCTACTGATGTATTTCTTGTCGCACAAAAAATCCCAAATTTCTTGCGAAGATTATTTGCCGAAGGCGCGTTTTCACAAGCTTTTATTCCGATTTTGTCCGAATATCAAACAAACAAAGATATTCAAGAAGTCAAAAAGCTGGTTTCGGAAACCTTTGGTACATTAACCATCATTTTGGTGGTCGTTGCGGTGATCGGCGTAGTCGGCTCACCAGTACTCGTTACTTTATTTGGCCCCGGATTTATTGGTGAGCCGAATAAGTTTGAATTAGCTTCTGTACTTCTTAAAATCACCTTTCCTTATATATTATTTATTTCTTTAACGGCGTTTTGTGGATCAATACTAAATAGTCTAGGACGGTTTGCTGTTCCCGCGTTTACACCGGTTTTGTTGAATGTCAGTATTATTTCGGCTGCCATTATTGTATCTCCTGCGTTACAACAAGAAACAGCAAAAGCGATGGCCTGGGGGGTTTTTGTTGCTGGTATTGTGCAGTTATTAATGCAACTGCCTTTTCTTTGGAAAGAAGGCTACTTGGTAAAACCTCGTTGGGGCTGGAGTTCGCCTGGAGTACAGAAAATTTTAACGTTGATGGGGCCGGCATTGTTTGGGGTTTCAGTTGGACAGATCAATCTGCTTTTGGACACTATAATTGCTTCATTTTTGAAAACCGGCAGTATTATGTGGCTGTATGTTTCTGACAGGATGTTGGAATTTCCATTGGGAATGTTTGGGATAGCTATTTCCACTGTTATTTTGCCATCTCTTTCTCGCCTCCATTCGACCGACAATACTGACGAATTTAATCAAACCTTGAATTGGGGATTGCGATTAGTCTGTTTAATCGGTGTTCCGGCTGCTGTGGGATTATTTTTTATGGCGGAGCCTATTATTCTAACCGTATTTCAACATGGAAAATTTGAGTTGCTAGACGCGCATTTAGCGTCTCTTAGCCTAAAAGCTTATATTATTGGATTACTGGGATTTATGTTTATCAAAGTCCTAGCAACCGGCTTTTTCTCACGTAAAGATACTAAAACACCAGTCAAGATTGGCATTATTTCGATGACAGTCAATATGGTTTTTAACTTAATCTTGTTTTATCCCCTTGCCCATGTGGGTTTGGCTCTAGCGACGAGTATTTCAGCCATTTTGAATGCGACCTTGTTATTTATGGCGTTGCGAAAAATAGACGTTTTTATTCCTGATGGGCGCTGGGCTGCCTGGATAGCAAAACTGGTAGCAGGGAATTTGGCATTACTAGGGTTTATTTACTACCAAATGGCCGATATCCAAACCTGGCAAAACTGGCAAACAATGGAGCGAGTTCAACACATGCTGATTTTGGTGATTGGCTCTATTGCTATTTATGCCATAGCCATGTTTTTGGTGGGTGTTAGAGGCCGCGATCTAAAACACGGTTAGAGCTATCATCAAAGCGTCTGCTAAGCTATAATTCGGCGCTTTCGAGCTATCTAAACTTGATTTAGGTAACGGCTCAGTGAGTTAAAGTTACATATTTACAAGGGCGTCTATGCAGCTAATCCGCGGGCTGATCAACCTCAATCATCAAGCTGATGCGTGTG
>JAUUYO010000199.1 GCA_030590405.1 Kangiellaceae bacterium | reverse complement strand
GCGGTAACAGGGGTTCGAACCCCCTAGGGGACGCCATATTAAAAAGCCCGATTTATTCGGGCTTTTTTGTGCGTGAAAGAATTTCTGTGCAAGAAGGAGCTTTTGTGCCAATAAGGAGCTTTTGTACCAGAAAGTAATAGCGATAAGCTATGCTACTATTTGTGTCTATTTTATATCTTGAGTATTAAAGCCTCCTATGACCCCACTAGAAACACTGTTAAGCCGAAAGTCGCATAATAAATTGATTTCGCCTGCGCCCAGTAAAAATCAGGTTGAAATCATGATGCAGGCGGCATTAAGAGCGCCTGATCATGCCCAATTAAAGCCCTGGCGTTATCAGGTGTTTACTGGAAGCTCTTTAATTCAACTAGGCGAGCATTTTGTTGCCGCCAGTTTGTTTGCCAATCCTGCTCTCGCCGCCGATAAGATTGAAAAAATCCGTAATAAACCACTCAGAGCGCCAATGGTCATTGTGGCAAGCGTTAATCTGGTCGAACACCAGAAAGTCCCGCAAGTGGAGCAAATTCTCTCAGCCGGAGCGAGCACGCAAAATTTGATTATGGCGGCGCATTTTATGCGGATTGGAGCCATATGGCGGACCGGGGATTTGGCTTTTAGCCGCAAACTGATGGATGAGCTAGGCTTGATGAAAAATGAGTCGATTGTTGGATTTATTTATTTGGGGCAAGAAGAGGGGACAAAAAAGCCGGTACCACTTGTAGAGCAGACCGACTTTGTTGAATGGAGGTAAAAATGGACTCTGGTTTTTCGTTTTTAATCTCTCTGGGTAAAATCCCCCGTAGCTTGCTACGTTAATGAGGAAATACCCCGCCAGATTGTAGCGGGAATTTTTATTTTTTTCCTGGAACCTGGAATCTGTGATCTGGAACCTAGAAGTCAGCACTATTAGGTACTCTAGGAAAGGGGATCACATCGCGAATATTCTGCATACCGGTTGCATATAAAACAGCCCGTTCAAATCCCAGACCAAATCCAGAATGAGGCACTGTGCCAAATTTCCTCAGATCTCGATACCACCAATAGTCCTCTTTATTCAATTCCATTTGCTCCAGCCGAGCATCAAATACATCCAGTCTTTCTTCACGCTGACTTCCACCGACTAATTCGCCGATCCCGGGAGCTAGTATATCCATCGCCGCAACGGTTTTTTCATCATCGTTTAGACGCATATAGAAAGCTTTAATATCCTTTGGATAATTCATCAAAATAATGGGTCGGCCCACTTTTTCTTCAGCTAGATAGCGCTCGTGCTCCGATTGCAAATCAGTCCCCCAACTAACCGGGAATTCGAATTTTTTACCGCAGTTTTCCAATATTTTAACCGCCTCGGTGTATTCCATTCTTTCAAAATCATTATTCACTACACTTTCTAAACGCGCGATCACGGTTTTATCAACTCGTTGATTAAAGAAGGCGATATCATCACCGCGCTCGTCTAATACTGCTTTAAAGATATATTGCATCATTGCTTCTGCCACATCAGCACTGTCTTGTAAATCGGCAAAGGCAATCTCTGGTTCAACCATCCAGAATTCAGCCAGATGACGAGTGGTATTGGAATTTTCAGCTCTAAAGGTTGGTCCAAAAGTGTACACTTTAGACATAGCTAAACAATAGGCTTCGACATTAAGTTGTCCTGAGACCGTTAAAAACGATTCTTTACCAAAAAAATCTTTTGAGTAATCGACCTGACCATTCTCTAAAAGTGGTAAATTATTTTGATCTAAAGTGCTGACCCTGAACATTTCCCCCGCGCCTTCACAGTCGCTGGCGGTAATGATAGGCGTGTGGATCCAGTTAAATCCTTCGCCGTGTAAGAATCGGTGAGTTGCCTGAGCCAGGCAGTTTCTTACCCTTGTTACTGCCCCGATGGCATTAGTTCGGGGGCGTAAATGAGCGACTGAACGTAAGTATTCCATAGTATGGGGTTTGGGTTGTATCGGGTAGCTGGCTGGGTCGTCAACTAAGCCAAGGACTTCAATGGTTGATGCCTGGATTTCGAAGCTTTGTCCTTTACCTTGAGATTCGACCAATTCACCAGTCACGACCATCGAAGCCCCAGTGGTCGCCAATAGAATTTCTGAAGAATAATTATCAAGTTCTGCCGGGGCTATTATCTGGATCGGATTAAAACAGGAACCATCGTGTAAATTGATAAATGAAAAACCAGCTTTTGAATCCTTTCTGGTTCTTACCCAACCTTTTACAGTTACCTGACTACCGGCAGATGTTTTTCCATCCAATAGTGCAGATATAGACCAATGCTTACTCATTGTTTACCTCAAATTAACCCAGTGACAAAATTTGAGGAGAATTTTAACCTCGAATAGCCTGTACTTCCAACCTATTTAGATGGCTTATAGAATAAAAACATCTATTACACGCTTATTGGTGATTAATCGGTTGATATTGAGAACGGATCAGGCAATATGCCATTTATAGATCTACCAATTAAATAGACCTGAAGATCAAAATGACAAAGCTCACTGATGAATACTCACTTCTTGGAAAACAACTGGCCGCCTTACTTGAGGGTGAAATAAATCCGATCACTAATCTTAGCCAGTTTTCAGCCTTAATCTTTAATAGCCTATCTCAAGTTAATTGGGCCGGTTTTTATCTGATGGCGAGTGATTCATTATTGCAACTAGGGCCTTTTCAAGGGCAAGTCGCTTGTACCAAAATAGTGGTTGGTAAAGGCGTTTGTGGAACCGCCGCAAAATCCAGACAATCGCAGTTGGTTGCCGATGTCAACCAATTTGCCGGACACATTGCTTGTGATTCTGGCTCTCTCTCAGAAGTTGTTTGTCCGTTGGTTGTCAAAGGGCAATTGATAGGCGTGTTTGATCTGGATAGTCCCGAATTAAACCGTTTTGATCAACAAGATCAATACGGCATTGAAAGTCTGGTGCAAATTTTGATCGATAAGACTAATTTTGATGAATTAAAAGTGAGTTGTTAGGCTTTAGCTGCCACAAAAGCTCAACAGACCCAGGTTATTTAGGGTGAATTTATACTCAAGTATGGGTAGAATGACAACATAACGTTAACTGAAAAGTAGCGTCTATCGACAAAAAATTAAATAGAATAAAATACGGTCGCTAAGAATAAGGAAACATAATGTACGAGTCTTATTATAAGTTGTCGGGTAAGCCTTTTCAGCTTGCACCAGATCCCTTCTTTTTCTTTGGTAGTAGTACCCATAAACGCGCTTTGGCCTATCTAAAATATGGTCTTTCACAAGGTGAAGGATTTATCGTGGTGACCGGTGATGTAGGCACTGGTAAAAGTACTCTGGTAAGAACATTATTTGCATCGTTAGAAGGTAAAGATGATGTTGTCGCGGCTGAATTGATTAATACTCAGTTAGATTCAACGGATATCTTACGCATGGTCGCTGCCGCTTTTGGTCTTGCCCACAAAGATAATAAAAAATCGTCTTTGTTAAAAAATTTAGAAAACTTTTTTAAGGCCAGAAATCGTGACGGCAAGCGTTGTATGCTGGTCGTTGATGAAGCGCAAAACTTACCTTTTGAAACAATAGAAGAATTAAGAATGTTGTCTAATATTGTGGATAATGGAAAAACCTTATTGCAAATTTTCTTGTTAGGGCAAACCGAATTTAGAGAACATTTAAGGGCACCAGTGCTTGATCAAGTTCGTCAACGAGTAACCGCTTCTTACCATTTGTCTCATTTGGACGGCGAAGAAACGCAAGCTTATATTGAACATCGGTTAAGCAAGGTTGATTGGAATAATAACCCGTCTTTTACCGCAGAAGCCTTTCAGTTGTTGTTTGACTTTAGTGAAGGTGTTCCCCGAGTTATCAATACCACTTGTGACCGTTTGTTACTCTATGGGTTTTTAGAAGAAAAAACCCGAATCGATGGTGAAATCGTTAAGCTGGTGACTGAAGAGATAAATGCCGAGAACCATGCTGGTAAAGATTCTACTTCATCAGAGGAAATGCACGTTATAGTGGATGCACAGCTACCGGAAAATGCAACAGCAATGGATGTAAGGGTTCATCAACTTGAAAGAGAAATGGCTGATCTTAAAAAACGTTTTAGAAAAGAGCGGGATTTCATGCGTAAAATTGTTCAGATTTCGCTCAATTTTGAAGATGATTAAATTTATACATTAGGGGGCTGTTGAGCTATGGAAGGTCAAAGCCCCTAGCTTCCAGGAAGGAAAAATCAAACAAACAAAAAAGGTGCCAGGAGGCACCTTTTTTGTTTGTTTTAGAATTTAAAACTTATCGCTTACCAATATCTTCAACATCTCTCTGCTTTTCACCCGTATAAAGCTGGCGTGGTCGACCAATTTTTTGAGTGGGCTCTGCGATCATTTCTGTCCAATGAGAAACCCAGCCAACCGTTCTGGCCAACGCAAAAATAACAGTAAACATATTCATAGGAATACCGATCGCGCTTAATATAATGCCTGAATAGAAATCAACATTGGGATAAAGTTTCTTTTCAACAAAGTAAGGGTCTTCCAAAGCGATCCTTTCAAGTTCCATGGCGACTTTCAAAATAGGATCATTGTTTTTGCCGGTCGCTTCTAATACTTCATGGGCGCTGTCGCGCATGACTTTAGCTCTTGGGTCAAAGTTTTTATAAACTCGATGACCAAAGCCCATTAATCGAAACGGGTCGTTTTTATCCTTTGCTTTCGTGATATATTCGGGAATGCGGCTCACATCACCAATTTCATGAAGCATCCGTAAGCAAGCCTCATTAGCGCCGCCATGTGCTGGTCCCCATAAGGACGCGATACCGGATGAAATACAGGCAAAAGGGTTAGCCCCAGATGAACCTGCTAGTCTAACAGTCGAAGTCGAGCAATTTTGTTCATGATCGGCATGTAAAGTGAAAATTTTATCCATTGCCTTGACTAATACAGGATCAGGTTTTCCATCATGAGATGGCATGGAAAACATCTGGTTAAGGAAGTTTTCGGCATAACTCATTTCATTTCGTGGATAAACAAATGGCTTGCCAATCGTGTAACGGTAGCACATTGCTGCAATGGTCGGTACTTTGGCTAACAGGCGAAAAGCGCTCTTAACTCGATGAGATTCATTATTGATATCCAGAGAGTCATGATAAAAGGCTGATAATGCGCCAACCACGCCAACCATAATTGCCATGGGATGGGCATCTCGACGGAAGCCATTAAAAAAGTGAGTGAGTTGCTCATTGAGCATGGTGTGGTTGTTTATGCGATCTAAAAAGGCTTGTTTTTCATCCACATTGGGTAATTCGCCATTTAGCAATAAATAGCAGACTTCCATAAAGTCACAATTTTCTGCTAATTGATCGATTGGATAGCCACGGTAAAGTAATACGCCTTTGCCGCCATCAATAAAAGTGATCTTAGACTCACAAGATGCGGTCGACATAAAACCTGGGTCGTAAGTAAATAAGCCATTCTTCACAAGGCTGGCAACGTTGATAACATCGTTACCTAATGTCGGGGCGTACATCTCCAGTTCGAGAGTTTCACCGTTTGGTAAGGTTAATTTGGCGGTTTTGTCCGTCATAGTTGTTCGCTCCTGGCTAAATTGTGATGGCAACTAATTTGTCAGATAGTTACGCTCAGATTACATGTCTAAAACAGATAGGCAATTAATTTCCTGTTCATATAGCGCGCTACTATAAGAGTTACAGAATATTTGTCAATTATATTGAAACCATTTTTTACTCAAAATGGTCATAAATCAAACAATCGTGATCACAATCAGTGAAATTCAAGATTACATTTGTATTCAGTGGTTTAGGCTTATATAATTGCGCCAGATTTTAGACGGGTATAAATGCTCTGTTTGCCCCGACGTTATACAGATAAAATCTATAATTAACTACAAAAAGTTTAGCAGAACAATATTTTTTTGCCTAAAATAATATTCTGCAAGTTTTCTATATCACAAACATCGAGAAGAATTGATACCGTGAAAAAAAATAGACCTGGTAATGTCAGCTTGGCCACGATGCTGACTCTAAAGTGGCCCATCACCTCACTGTCCTCCATATTACACCGCGTTACTGGTGTTTTGTTGTTTTTGGCAGTGCCATTTTGTCTTTGGATGATTGAAAAAAGTCTTAACTATCAGTAATAGTTAAATAAAGTAAAAATAATTATGCAATGAGATTTATATATATTTAT
>JAUUYO010000304.1 GCA_030590405.1 Kangiellaceae bacterium | reverse complement strand
GATGGGCCAATCGGACGTTATCAATTAGATCTGCATGATTGGCGTATCGATCAACAAGGTTGAGTTGCTCTTTGGTTTTTAACAGTGACTGATGGGCGTGTTGGCCGTGAATATCTACCAGCAAACTCCCCAGCTGTTTAAGCTGTGATTGAGTAGCGCTACGTCCATTAATATAACATTTGGAGCGGCCTTCTTTAACGATAACTCGACGTAAAATACACTCCATGCCATCAGAATCATCGTCAGACTCTTCATTGTCAATCAGGGAATTTTCTTCTAGCCATCGGTGGGCAGCAGAATCAAAGCAAATCTCAAACATCGCGCTAATTTCAGCCTGTTTGGCACCAGCGGTAATCACGTTATGATCGGTCCGCTCGCCCAAGGTCAGCCCTAGCGCATCAATCACAATGGATTTACCCGCACCGGTTTCACCCGTAATCACCGTCATGCCAGTTTTCCAATCCAGTTGCAGTGACTTAATAATGGCAAAATTGCGGATATCGATTGATAAAAGCATGAATTCTCGGTCAATTTAACAGGGGGTGGGTTGATTTTAGCCTAAAATGCCAACACAAGCTACTTGTACAGCTAGTGTTTTAGCTGTTCTTATCAGATTTTAGCAAGCATGATCAAAGCTTATGTTATTTAACTCGTTAATTTACTAGGGGCTGTTGAGCTATGAAAGATCAACAGATCCTGGCTAGTCCCAATCCCTTTGTTATTCAATTCGATAACAGGGAACATATTCCCGGGTCGGTAAAGTCATCCTTTTTTCTGCAATAAAGCTCTTTAACAACTTATCCAATGAGTGACTGATTTCCTGGCTACCATGCAAAATAAAAGGGCCATGTTTTTCGACTGCGGTGACTCCATTGGGTTTTACATTGCCCGAAACGATGCCTGAAAAAGCTTTTCTTAAATTTAATGCCAATTCATGCACGGGTTGGTTTTTTGACAGATTGAGCGCCTTCATCGTTTTATGAGTCGGCTCAAAAGGACGTTGCCAGGTATCGCTGACTTTTAATCGCCAGTTAAAATGAAACGAATCACTGTGGTCGAGGCGAAATTGGGTTAAGTTCTGTATACTCTTTTTGACTTCCTGGGCAACCTGACAAGGGTTATCAATAATAATCCGATAAAAACGAGTTGCCTCTTCTCCCAAAGTATCTTTGATAAATTGGTCCATTTGTTCAAAATAACTTTGGCTCGATCGAGGACCAGTCAGGATCACTTGTAAGGGAATGGATTGATTTTTTGGATGAAGCAAAATACCAATTAAATAAAGCAGCTCTTCGGCGGTGCCGACTCCTCCTGGGAAGATGACGATAGCATGTGCTAGTCTTACAAAGGCTTCTAATCGTTTTTCAATATCGGGCATGACCACCAGGTGATTGACTATTGGATTAGGCGGCTCAGAGGCAATGATGCCAGGCTCGGTAATTCCCAGATAGAGCGCACTGGTATTACGGTGTTTGGCGTGAGAAATCGTGGCGCCTTTCATTGGGCCTTTCATCACTCCTGGCCCGCAGCCGGTGCAAATATCCAACCCTCTCAGGCCAAACTCGTATCCGACTTTCTTAGTGTATTTATATTCTTTTTCAGAAATAGAGTGGCCTCCCCAGCAAACCACTAAGTTAGGTCGTCGACTAGGGCTTACGGTTTCTGCGTTTCTTAAAATTCTGAAAATGTAATCGGTGATCTTGCTACCTTCGGATAACTTGTGATTATTATTAGTCCCAAACAGGCTGGGGCTGTAGATCAGATCGCGAACCATGGCAGACAGATGTTCGCGCATCCCTAAGATCATCTCGCCATCAACAAAAGCTTCAGTGGGCGGATTGATCAGTTCAAAGCGGATCCCTCTTCGTTGCCAGCTTAATTTTACGTCAAAATCGTGATATTTCTCCAGGATTTCCTTAGCATTATCCAGCTTGGAGCCACTGTTTAACACCGCCAGTACGCAACGACGAATTAATTCATGTTTTTCTCCTTCAGACTTCTCGATTAACCATCGCATTTCATTGATCGAGAGTAATTCCAGTGAACTATGTGGGCTCACATTGTAAACTGATTTTGAGATATTTTTTCCCATTGATGTTTCCTGAAGTTTGTAATTCTCTTAAGATGATTATAGTCTATGTTACAAAGAAGGATACTGATAAATATTTTGTCGCTAATCTATTAGTAGCTAGTAACCAAACTAGAGAAATAGTCAAATAATAGTAATAGTCAAACAAGAGAAATTACTGAATGCATATACGATCTCACTTCCAAATGTCATCGCAACAATCCTTTGAACTTTTGGGCAATCATTTTTTCGGTCAATTGATGACTTGCAGCAATGATCAACTCATTCAGACTTTTGTGCCTTTTATTGTTGATAAGGAAAATAACTGCTTATATGGTCATATTGCCAGGCAAAACAAACAGGTCGAAGCTTTGCAAGTAGCCGATGATCTGTCAGTGACATTTTTGGGAGAAGATGCTTATATATCGCCAGGTTGGTACCAATCAACCGAGCAAGTACCTACCTGGAATTATCAGGCGGTAGAAATAAAAGGAAAAGCGACTTTGCTTGATAATCAAGGAACCTATAAAGTGGTGGATGAACTGTCACAAATTCACGAAGCGCCGTTTGACGAACCCTGGTTAATCAACAAAGTACCAGCAAAGAAAATCCAGACGATGTTAAAAGCGATTGTCGGTTTTAAAATTGATATTGTGGAAATCAATGGACAATCCAAAATGAGCCAGAATAAAAGCGCTGACGATCAACTGAAAGTTATTGCAGGATTATTATCACAGCATGATATTGCTAGTCATCGTGCAGCCGAGAACATGAAAAATGGAGGATCTAATGAGTAACCATCACAAAATCAACTACGTCGAATTTCCGGCAAAAAATATGTACAAAACAAAAATATTTTTTGCCAAAGCCTTTGATTGGAAATTTCAAGATTACGGAACGGAGTATTGTGCCTTTTTTGGCGCAGGCATTGATGGCGGATTTTATCAATCAGATAAAAGCTGTTCCACCGATAACGGCAGCGCGTTAATTGTTTTGTACAGTGACTCATTAGAGAATACTCAAACAATTATCGAGCAAGCCGGTGGTTCGATAATAAAACCCATCTTTGAATTTCCCGGTGGAAGGCGTTTTCATTTTGGCGACCCGAACGGTAATGAGTTTGCCGTATGGTCGGATAAGTAATTTGGCCGGATCGATGAAGCTAATAAAATCAGTTGTATTGCTCTTAGTTGTTATTGTGTTGTTGGTTGTTGGACTTCAATTTGACGATGAACTGGACCCTGAAGCGGTTACCTCTATTGCTCGGTTAGAAAGAAACTACAGTTCGACTAATGAAGCCTATAT